>JBJFGD010000096.1:0-16942 GCA_051892355.1 Acutalibacteraceae bacterium
CCTGAACCTCGTACAGAAAAGTATTATAAAGAGCGCCCCTGTGTGCGCTGTGTTCGCACTGCGACAGAGATACTTGAAGAATATATTGAAAATAATAAATAACTTTTAAACAATGATATAAATAAAAAAAGCCAAAGCATCAAAAATTTTTGTAAACTGATGTTTTGGCTTTATTTTTTTATTTCATCAAATCTGCAATTGTGATGTTGTCGAAGTAGTTGTTTACCATAGTGTAAAATTCTTTCCACATAGGCAGTGTTGGGCAACTGTCTGCGCGGTCACATTTTTTTGCGTTGCATTCAAGACAGGCAACAGGTGCGAGGTCGCCTTCGGCAAGACGCAGAATATCACCAACTATATAATCCTTTGGGCTACGCGACAAACGGTATCCGCCGCCTTTGCCATGTACGCCCTCTACATAGTTACTTTTAGAAAGCACAGGCATAATCTTTTCGATGTATTTAAGCGATAGTCCTTGACGCTCTGCCACTTTTTTCATAGCAATATAGCCTTCATTTTGATGTTCTGCAAGGTCTATTAATACTCTTAAAGCATAACGCCCTTTGGTAGAAATCATCATTTTAAGTTACCTCCACTCATGATTTCCTCTGCATATCTAACGGTTTCCATAGCATCACGCGCATATTTGTCTGCGCCAATTTTGTCGGCATACTCTTGTGTAAGCACTGCACCTCCAACAACTGTTTTACACCAAGACGCGTTTGCTTTTAATTGCTTTATTGTTTCTTCCATAGCAGGAACTGTAGTTGTCATAAGCGCGCTTAAACCTACAAGAGGCGCGTGCAGTTCTGTAACTTTTTCGACAATTGTTTCGGGGGGAACATCTTTTCCTAAATCCACAACATTAAAACCATAGTTTTCAAGCAAAAGTTTTACAATGTTTTTACCAATGTCGTGAATATCGCCGTAAACAGTTGCGATTACAAATGTGCCCTTGTCGTCTTGCGCTTTGTTGCCTGTTACAGAAGATTTTATAACTTCAAAAGCGCTTTTGGCGGCTTCTGCACTCATAAGCAAACCGGGCAGATATACGGTTTTATTTTCAAAACCGATACCTACCGTATTAAGTGCGGGTATAATCTCACCGTTTACTATTTCAAGAGGCGGTGTGCTTTTTAGCATAACTTTTGTAATTTCGCTTGCCTTATCCTTAAAGCCTTTTATAATAGCGTGTTGCAGTTCAGAGCTAAACTTTTCAACCGACTTATTTGCATTATTATTCGTAATTGTTGTTGTAACAGTGAACGAATCGGCATTGGCTATATAATCGGCACAGTTTTCATCCAGACCTTTTAGTGCTTTGTAGGTGTAATAGGTTTTCATCATATCTGCGGAATACGGGTTCATAATCGCGGCAGATAAGCCGTTTTGTAGTGCAAGGGCAAAGAATGTACCGTTGATAGCATCTCGGTTAGGCAGACCGAAAGAAACATTTGAAACACCCAAAGATGTGTGACAACCAAGCTCGGTTTTAATTTTATGCAGAGATTCAAGTGTTGCAATTGCCGCCTTATTATCTGCGCTTACTGTCATTGCCAATGTGTCAAATATAATGTCTTTTTTGTTAATGCCGTATTCGTTGGCAGTTTTGAGTATTTTTTCGGCAATTCTAAATCTGCCGTCAGCCGTTTCGGGAATACCGCCCTCATCAAGTGTGAGCGCTACTACCACACCGCCATATTTTTTAACAAGGGGGAAAACAGCCGCCATATTATCAGCTTTGCCGTTTACCGAGTTTATCATGGCTTTGCCGTTATAACGGCGAAGTGCAGTTTCCATAGCGGTAATATCGGCGGTGTCTATTTGAAGCGGCAGGTCAATTATTGCCTGTAATTCGCAAATGGCAGTTTTAAGCATTTTTTCTTCGTCAATATCAGGCAGCCCCACATTGACATCGAGAATGTGTACACCTTTTTCTTGTTGGTTTACACCCTCTGTAAGTATATAGTCAATATCATTTTCAATAAGTGCCTGTTTAAAGCGTTTTTTACCTGTGGGGTTTATGCGTTCACCTATAAGAATAGGTGACATACCGAATGTTACGGTATGTGTATATGAAGATACAACGGTTATATTTTTTTGGTTAAGAGGCACGGGTGTTAAATTATCTGTTTTTGAGGTGAGTGCCTTTATATATTCTGGTGTTGTACCGCAGCACCCGCCTACAACACGAACACCGTTTTTAATAAGGTCTGTGATTTCATCTGCAAAATCATCTGCAGTGACATCAAATACGGTTTTGCCGTCTACAGATTTTGGCAGACCTGCATTTGGTTTTAGAATTACGGGAATTGAAGCATTTTCAAGTAGTTCAAGCGCTACGCCGCGTAATTGTTTAGGTCCAAGCGAACAATTTGCACCCAAAGCATCGGCACCCATACCTTCGAGTAATGCAACCATTGCGGCAGGTGATGCGCCTGTCATAAGCTTGCCGTCTTCACCGTATGCATTAGATACAATTACCGGTAAATTGCTGTTTTCTTTTGCGGCAAGCAAAGCAGCTTTTGTTTCGTAGCTGTCATTCATTGTTTCAATTATAATAAGGTCAACACCGTATTTTAAACCAAGCTTTACTGTTTTTGCAAAAATAGCTACGGCATCTTCAAAATCAAGATCACCAAGGGGTTTTAACAGTTTACCTGTAGGGCCGATATCAAGCGCTATAAACTTTTCTTTTTCAGATACAGATTGTTCTCGGGCTGTCTTTGCGTTAAAAACCGCTGCCATAACAATATTTTCAAGCTCATTATCATCAAATTTAAGTGAATTTGCGCCAAAGGTGTTAGTGCAAACCACATTGCTGCCTGCATCAAAATAATCTTTATGAATTTTTGTTATGACATCTGGGTGGGTTATATTCCATTTTTCAGGGAGTTCACCCGGATTGAGACCGCTTGCCTGTAGCAGCGTACCCATACCGCCGTCAAGATAGACAATGTTGTTTTTTAAAAATTCTCTAAAATTCATAAAGCACCTCTAAAAGCACAGTCTTTTTTATTGCAAAGAGCGCACTTGTTAGTTATAATTTCTTCTTTTTCATTAGTAAGACCTACTATTGCTGTTACCGATTTTGAGGGTGACATAAGCAGACTTGTATTAAGTGTAAGTCCAATGCGTTTTGAGCAGTCTAATAGGTTAAAAATTGATTTTTGTATATCTAATGGCAAATCGCCGTAGCCGGGGCTGAAACGCGGTTTTAACCCCATTTGAGTTGATTTTTTAATATCATTACAAAAAGCATCACAAAGAGCCTCTATTCGCTCGGCACCGATAGCTTGAAACATTAGCGCTTTAGAAGGGGATATGCGACTGTATTTTGCTATAAGCCTGTCAATTTCTACACCAATGGTAGCAGCGAAAATTATAACGCGATTGCAACCGTCAAGATTTTTGGCAAGGTTGTTTGATGATGTGCAAAAAGCATCAAAATCGCATATGCTGCCTTTTATAGATATAGGCAGTTCGCAGTAACATAATTTATAATTAAGCCTATCTTTGGCTTCATTAATACAATTGTTTAAAAGCTTTTGTGTTTCAGCATCTACTGATTTACAGCCTGCATAACGCAGTATCTCTTTTTCACAAATAGGCGGTTCTTGATAATTTTTATTTAAAACTACTAAATTCATTTTTCTAAAATATATGACAGATTATCTTGAATTTTTGCTGCAACATCAGGCTTATTCATTGAATAAACATGAACATTGGTTATTCCGTTTGCATATAAATCTATAATTTGGTCGGTTGCATATGCAATGCCTGCCTGTTTCATAGCGTTGGGGTTAGATCCGAATTTATCAACAAGACTTTTAAACCTTTGGGGCATAAATGAGCCTGAAAGTTTAATAGCTCGGTCTACCTGATTAGCGTTTGTAATAGGCATAATACCGGGAATTACAGGCACGGTGATGCCTACTTCACGGATTTTATACAAAAAGTTATAAAGTAGGTTATTATCAAAGAACATTTGTGTGGTAAGAAAATCTACACCTGCATCAACCTTTTCTTTAAGATGTTTAAGGTCTTCTTTTTGGGTTTCGCTTTCTGGGTGAATTTCGGGGTAGCATGCGGCACCTATACAAAAATCGCTATCATAAGATTTTAATTCGTTTATAAGATCAATAGCATATTTGTAATCCCATGTGCTGCGGTCGTCATTTTCCATTTCTTTGGGTATGTCGCCTCGCAGTGCCATAATATTTGTAATACCTGCGGCTTTAATTTCGTTTATTTTTTCACGAACAGTATTTCGGGTTGAAGAAACGCAGGTAAGGTGGGCTAATGTAGGCACTCCGTAAAGTTCATTAATATTTTTTGCAATATCAAGTGTATAACGGCTGGTTCCGCCGCCTGCACCGTATGTTACGCTCATAAAAGACGGGTGTAGCTTTGCGATTTCTTCTGTAGCGTTTTTAACGCTTTCAAAACCGGTTTCGGTTTTAGGCGGAAAAACCTCAAAAGAAAGTGATAGTTTTTTTTGTGTGATTATGTCAATGATTTTCATATGATATTTCCTTTTTTAAATCTTTTAACATATATTATACACCCAACAAGGTAGGTAAATCAAGATTAAATATCACAACAATGGCTACAATTTTCGCAATTTGGAAATTTGCTTTTATCATATTCGATACCGTTTTTTTCGTAATAGTCTTGTAAGGCTTTTTTAATTGCTTCTTCTGCAAGTACTGAACAATGCAGTTTATGAGCCGGCAGTCCGTCAAGAGCCTCTACAACCGCTTTGTTTGTAAGGGTTAATGCTTCTGATACAGGTTTTCCTTTAATAAGTTCGGTTGCCATTGAGCTTGAAGCGATAGCAGAGCCGCAACCAAAGGTTTCAAATTTTACATCAATAATAATGTCGTTTTCTATTTTTAAATATATTTTCATTATATCGCCGCATTTAGCATTGCCTACTTCGCCAATACCATCGGCGTTTTCTATAACACCCACATTACGCGGATTTCTGAAATGGTCCATTACTTTTTCACTATATAAAGCCATAATTATTACCTCACTTAATTATAAATTCTCTTTTACCGTTTATAAGATCGCGCCAAATAGGTGATATGCTACGCAGGTATTCTACTACCTCTGTCACAGATTTAATTGTATAATCAATATCCTTTTCGGTTGTTTCATCTGAAAGAGACAATCGCAATGACCCGTGTGCAATATCATGTACTCTGCCTATAGCAAGCAACACATGGCTGGGGTCAAGCGAACCCGAAGTGCACGCTGAACCTGATGATGCGCATATTCCTTTATCGTCAAGAAGCAAAAGCAAGGATTCACCTTCAATGCCTTCAAAACAAAAGTTAATATTACCGGGTAATCTGTTTGTCGCATCACCGTTTAAGATAGAGTGGGGAATTTGAGATAATCCTTTTATAAGCTTATCACGCAATATTATCTGTTTTTTTGTGCTGCAATCAATATTATTTATGGCTTCTTCCAAAGCCGCAGCCATTCCCATAATAGCAGGTATATTTTCGGTGCCTGCGCGTTTGCCGCGCTCTTGTGCGCCGCCGTCAATAATATTGGTAAGTCTGATGCCTTTTTTTGCATATAGCGCCCCTATACCTTTAGGTCCATAAAATTTATGAGCCGAAAGTGAAAGCATATTGATATTTTGCTCTTTTACATTGATTTTTAAATGGCCTACAGCCTGAACGGCATCGGTGTGAAACAGTACACCTTTACTACGGCATATTTCACCTATTTGTTTTATGGGTTGTATTGTGCCTATCTCATTATTGGCATACATAACGGTTACAAGGCAGGTATCTTCGCGAATAGCATCTGCCACCTGCTCGGGTAAAATAATACCGTTTTCATTGACATTTAAAAGTGTTATTTCAAACCCTTCTTTTTTAAGCCTGTCCAGTGTGTGTAATACAGCATGATGCTCAAATAATGTAGAAACTATATGTTTTTTATTTGATTTTTCACCTATACGCGCGGCAGAGATAATTGCTTGATTGTCGGCTTCGCTGCCACCTGAAGTGAATGTTATCTCTTGGGCAGAGCACCCAAGCAAATTTGCAATTTTTTGACGCGCATCACATAAAGCGGCATTTGCTTCTTGACCAATAGAATGAAGGCTTGATGGATTGCCGTAGACCTTATCCATATAAGTCAACATAGCATTTATTGCAGTCCGGCTCATTTTAGTTGTTGCAGCATTATCAAGATATATCATAAATTTTCTCCTTTATTAAAGCCGTCGCCTATTTTAAGGCGGCGGCTTACATTTTATTAATCAGCAAAAAGTGGGGTAGAGAGGTACCTGTCACCCGTGTCGGGCAGCAATACTACAATTGTTTTGCCGTTATTTTCGGGGCGTTTTGCAAGTTCTATTGCAGCATATAATGCAGCGCCCGATGAAATACCAACAAGAACACCTTCACTTTTACCGATAAGTTTACCGGTTTCAAAGGCATCTTCATTGGTAACAGGGATTATTTCATCGTAAATTTCTTTATTTAAAACATCGGGAACAAAGCCCGCGCCTATGCCTTGAATTTTGTGTGCACCTGCAACACCTGTGGAAAGCACTGCTGATGAAGCAGGTTCTACAGCTACAATCTTAACATCTGCTTTTTTTGATTTTAGAAATTCGCCAACGCCCGTAACTGTACCGCCGGTGCCCACACCGGCAACAAATATATCTATATTGCCGTCAGTGTCTTCGTAAATTTCGGGGCCTGTAGTGTTAAAATGTGCTTTGGGGTTAGCAGGGTTAACAAACTGACCGGGTATAAAACTGTTAGGTATTTCTTTAGCCAATTCTTCAGCCTTTGCAATAGCACCTTTCATACCTTTTGCGCCTTCGGTAAGCACCAGTTCTGCACCGTAGGCTTTCATAAGCTGTCGGCGTTCTACCGACATAGTTTCGGGCATTACAATAATAATTCGATATCCGCGTGCTGCTGCAACCGATGCAAGGCCAATACCAGTATTACCGCTTGTAGGCTCAATTATAACTGAATCGGGTTTTAATTTTCCGCTCGCTTCGGCATCGTCTATCATAGCTTTTGCAATGCGGTCTTTAACTGAACCCGCAGGATTAAAGTATTCAAGCTTAGCAAGTATTTTTGCTTTTAAGTCGTATTTCTTTTCTATATGTGTAAGTTCTAAAAGCGGTGTTTTTCCTATAAGCTGGTCAGCAGATTTATAAATTTTTGACATAATAATTACTCCTTTACAGCGTCAAAACCTTGTTGCAGGTCGGCGATAATATCATCAATATGTTCAGTTCCTATAGAAAGACGAATAGTATTAGGCTTAATGCCTTGGTCGGCAAGTTCTTCTGCATTTAACTGACTGTGTGTAGTGGTTGCAGGGTGAATAACAAGACTCTTAACATCTGCAACATTGGCGAGCAGTGAGAATATTTTAAGACTGTCAATAAACTTGTGAGCTTCTTCTACGCCGCCCTTGATTTCAAATGTAAAGATTGAACCGCCGCCGTTTGGAAAATATTTCTGATACAAATCGTACTGCGGGTGATCGGGCAATGAAGGGTGATTAACCTTTTCAACCTGTGGATGGTTAGATAAAAATTCAATTACCTTTTTTGTATTTTCGGCATGACGCTCAATGCGCAGAGATAGTGTTTCTATACCTTGCAATAGTAAAAACGCTGCAAACGGCGAAATAGTAGCACCTGTATCGCGAAGAAGTATTGCACGAATATATGTTACAAAAGCGGCTGGTCCTACTGCTTTTACAAATGATACCCCATGATAGCTGGGGTTTGGTTCTGCAATAGCGGGGTATTTACCGCTTGCCGCCCAGTCAAAATTGCCTGAATCAACAATAATACCGCCAAGTGTTGTACCGTGACCGCCTAAAAATTTAGTGGCAGAATGCACTACAATGTCTGCTCCGTGTTCAATAGGGCGGATAAGATATGGTGTGCCGAAGGTGTTGTCAACTACAAGGGGTAAACCGTGCTTGTGTGCAAGGGCTGCTAATGCGTCTATATCAGGTATATCACTGTTTGGGTTGCCCAGTGTTTCGATATATATAGCTCTTGTATTATCTTGAATAGCCGATTCAACCTCTGCAAGATTATGTATATCGACAAACGAAGCGGTAATTCCAAAGTTAGGCAGTGTGTGGGCAAGCAGATTGTAGCTGCCGCCATATATGGTTTTTTGTGCTACAAAATGACCGCCGTTTTGACCTAAAGCTTCAAGTGTGTATGTAATAGCCGCTGCTCCCGAAGCAAGTGCCAAAGCCGCAACGCCGCCTTCAAGTGCGGCAACCCGTTGTTCTAATACATCTTGTGTGGAGTTTGTCAGTCTGCCGTAAATGTTACCGGAATCGGCAAGACCAAAACGCGCCGCCGCGTGGGCAGAGTTTTTGAATACATAAGAAGTGGTTGCATAAATTGGTACCGCGCGGGCATCGGTTGCAGGGTCGGGATTTTCCTGACCTACATGAAGTTGAAGTGTTTCGAATTTATAGTTAGACATGATATTTATTTCCTTTCGTGATTGAATGTTTGATGTATTTTTGAAATTTATTTACATATACATCGACACATTCGCCCAAACCGAAAATTTGCTCTTACAAGTATTTCAAAATAGTTTAACATAAAAACACCCTCTTTTCAACCTACTTGATTGGTAGGTTGAAAAGATTATAGCACTATATACCTACTTTGTCAAGGGGTAAATGGAATTTTTTTGAAAATTAATTATATATGTAAGTGAACAGATATAAAAAATCAGAGTTCTTTTGAACTCTGATTTTTGTTTATATTCTTTCAGTTACTAAATTGCCCATTTCAGAACAGGTGACTTTAGTGCATCCGTCTTGCATAATATCGCCAGTGCGGTATCCTTCATCTAAAACCTTGTTAACTGCCGCTTCAATAGCATCAGCTTCATCAAACATATCAAATGAATAACGCAGCATCATTGCAGCTGACAGTATTGTACCTAACGGATTTGCAATATTTAAACCTGCAATATCCGGTGCAGAACCGTGAATAGGTTCATACATTCCAAGCGTACCGGCTGATAATGAAGCCGATGGCATCATACCGATAGAGCCAGTAAGCATAGAGGCTTCGTCAGAAAGTATATCGCCAAACATATTTTCGGTTACAAGCACATCAAACTGTGTCGGGTTTTTGATAAGCTGCATAGCGGTATTGTCTACTAAAATATCGCTGTATTCTACTTGGGGGTATTCTTCGCTTAAACGGTGCATGGTCTTTCTCCAAAGGCGAGAGGTGTCAAGCACATTAGCCTTATCAACCGATGCCAGCTTTTTGCCGCGTTTCATAGCGGTTTCAAAACCGACTCTGCCTATGCGCTCAATTTCGCTTTCAGAGTAGGGCATAAGGTCGCAAGCCATTAATTCGCCGTTTACTTCCTTTGTTTCGCGACTGCCAAAATAAACGCCGCCTGTAAGCTCACGAACTATAAGAAGATCAATACCTTCGCCTACAATCTCTTGTTTTAACGGCGAAGCATCAGCAAGCTGTGGAAACAGCTTTGTTGGGCGCAGATTTGCAAAAAGTCCTAATTCTTTACGCACCGCAAGCAAGGCTTTTTCGGGGCGGATAGATGGGTCAACATTATCCCACTTTGGTCCGCCTACCGCGCCAAGCAGCACGCTGTCAGACTCTTTGCATTTACGCATACCATCATCGGTAATAGGTACGCCGAATTTATCTATTGAACAGCCACCTATATCAACATATGTATAATCAAAGCTGTGACCGAATTTATCAGAAATTTTATTTAACACCTTAATTGTTTCATCAACAATTTCAGGACCGATACCGTCACCCGGTAAAACTGTAATTTTTTTATTCACCTTTAGTCCTCCTTAAGAGATGCAAGCAGTCCGCCTTTTTCGATTATATTTTGAATAAATGGGGGGAAGGGCTGTGCAGTGTATGTCTTGCCTGTAGTAATATTGGTAATAATACCTGTGTCAAAATCAACCTTTACTTCATCGCCTGCATTAATTTCTTCTGCGGCTTGCTCACATTCAAGAATAGGCAAACCAATATTTATAGCGTTGCGATAGAAAATGCGCGCAAAGCTTTTTGCAATCACACAGCCTGTCTTACAGGTTTTTATAACCAGTGGCGCATGCTCACGCGAAGAACCGCAACCAAAATTCCAGCCTGCTACCATAATGTCACCGGGCTGTACATTTTTTACAAACTCAGTATCAATGTCTTCCATACAGTGAAGCGCAAGTTCTGCGGCGTTAGGGGTGTTTAAATAGCGGGCAGGAATAATAACATCGGTGTCTACATTGTCGGGGTATTTAAAAACTTTTCCTTGTGTGTTCATTATTCTGCCTCCTTGGGGTAAGTAATATATCCTGTAAGTGCGCTGGCTGCCGCAGTTGCAGGCGAAGCCAAATAAACCTCACTGTCTACATGGCCCATACGGCCTACAAAATTTCGGTTTGTAGTAGCAATGCAGCGTTCACCCGCTGCCAAAATACCCATATAACCGCCAAGACACGGCCCACATGTAGGTGTAGACACAACAGCACCTGCATCTATAAATGCCGTGTACCAACCGCGTTGCACACATTCGCGTAAAATTTGCATTGTACCCGGTATTATTATGCAGCGGATACCGTCGGCTATTTTTTTACCGTTTAATATTTTATATGCGGTTTCCATATCTTCCATACGACCGTTGGTGCAACTACCTATAACAACCTGGTCAATTTTAATATCACCTAATTCGCTTGCAGGGTGGGTATTTTCGGGTAGGTGAGGGCAACTTACAGTAGGAACAATTTTTGAAAGCTCAATATCGATTACTTTTTCATAATCAGCATCACTGTCAGCCTCGTAAACTATAGGTGTGCGTTCACTTCTGCCGTTTAAATATGCAATAGTTACATCATCAACGGGGAATATACCGTTTTTAGCGCCGGCTTCAATAGCCATATTGCATATGCAAAGGCGATCATCCATTGAAAGTGAATGTGCACCGTCGCCTACAAATTCCATACTTTTATAAAGTGCGCCGTCAACACCAATCATACCAATAATTGTAAGTATGACATCTTTACCGCTGCAATTAGACGGTAACTTGCCGGTAAGATTAAATTTAATCGCAGACGGCACTTTAAACCAGGCTTTACCGGTTGCCATGCCTGCCGCCATATCGGTAGAGCCAACACCGGTAGAAAATGCGCCAAGCGCGCCATATGTACAAGTGTGACTGTCGGCGCCTATTATGCAGTCGCCTGCGGTTACTACACCTTGTTCAGGCAGTAAAGCGTGTTCAATTCCCATTTTACCGACATCATAAAAATGACTTACACAGTGACTGCACGCAAATTCACGGCAAGTTTTAGATTGTTCTGCTGCCTTAATGTCTTTATTAGGTACAAAGTGGTCAAGCACAATTGCAACACGGTCTTTATCAAAAACATCAGTGAAGCCTGCTTTTTTAAATTCATTAACAGCAACAGGTGTTGTAATGTCATTGCCGAGCACTATGTCAAGTTTAGCATTTATTAACTGACCTGCAACAACTTGTTCAAGGCCTGCATGTGCTGCTAAAATCTTTTGAGTCATTGTCATACCCATAGTTTTTGTCTCCTTAAATACTTCTATTGATAGCAGAGAACAGGGCTTTTATTGATGAAGCAATAATATCATCGTGAATACCTGCACCCCAAACTTTTTTGCCGTTTGGCAATGTAATGCTTACATAGGTAATAGCCTGTGAAGCAGAACCCTTTGTAAGAGCGTGTTCTTCATATGTAAGTTCAGAAAATTCAATTCCTAATTGCTTTTTAACGGCATTGCTTACGGCATCAAGTCTGCCGTTACCCGATGAAGTTAGTTCTTTAACCTCACCGTCAATCTCAACTGTAAGCATAACCTTAATTTTAGGTGTGCGAACAAAATGATAATCTATAAGTTTAATATAATCATTAACATTTACATAATTTTCGGTAAATACATCAAGCACTTCTTTAGGTGAAAGCTCGGCATGCGCATGGTCAGATACATTTTTAACAGTGTAACCAACATCTTCACGCATTTTTGCAGGTAAAACATAACCAAAATTATGCTCTAACAAATAACCAATACCACCTTTGCCGGACTGCGAATTGATGCGAATAACATCGGTTTCGTATTCGCGGCCTACATCGCTGGGGTCAATTGGCAGGTAGGGAACAGTCCATATGTCGCAATTTTTTTCTTCGCGCCATTTCATACCTTTTGCGATAGCATCTTGATGCGAACCCGAAAACGCTGCAAATACAAGTTTTCCGGCATAGGGCTGCCGTTCATAAACATGCATACGGGTAACTCGCTCATAAAGCTCGGCAATTTCAGGCATATTTGAAAGATCAAGTTCAGGTTCTACACCCTGTGCATACATATTAAGCGCCAAGGTAACTATATCGGCATTACCGGTGCGCTCGCCGTTGCCAAACAAAGTACCCTCAATTCTGTCGGCACCTGCAAGAATACCAAGTTCACAGTCTGCTACGGCACAGCCACGGTCATTATGCGGGTGAAGCGAAACTTCAACAGCATCTCGGTATTTTAAGTTATCGCACATATATTCAACCTGATCGGCGTAAACATGCGGTGAAGACAACTCAACCGTTACAGGCAGGTTAATAATCGCCTTGCGGTCGGGGGTGGGCTGCCATATGTCAAGAACTGCATTACACACTTCTAAAGCATATTCGGGTTCGGTGCCTGTAAAAGATTCGGGTGAATATTCATATCGAAAGTTTGCACCTGTTTCTTGGGCAATTTTGTTAAACAACTTTGCACCGTCAATTGCAATCTGCTTGATTTCTTCTTTTGATTTTCTAAAAACCTGTTCACGCTGTGCAAGAGAAGTAGAATTGTAAAGATGAACAATTGCATTTTTGCAACCTTTGAGCGCATCAAAGGTTTTACGAATAATATGTTCGCGACTTTGTGTAAGTACCTGAACGGTCACATCGTCCGGAATCATATTGTTATCAATAAGAGTACGCAAAAAAGTATATTCAGTTTCACTGGCAGCAGGAAAACCAACTTCGATTTCCTTAAACCCTACTTTAACAAGCAGTTGAAAGAATTCTAATTTTTCTTCAAGACTCATAGGTATAATCAGCGACTGATTACCGTCACGCAAATCTACCGAACACCAAGTAGGTGCTTTTTCAATGCGTATTTTATCTACCCATTTTCTTGTTGGATTTTTAACTGGGAAGAATTGTTGTGTATATTTTGATGTGTTTTGCATCGTATTTTCTCCTTATAATTATACAGTAGCTATGACCTCAACCTCTACCAAAGCGCCTTTAGGTAAATCTTTTACTGCAACACAGCTACGCGCCGGCGCAGAGGTAATATATTTTCCGTAAACGGTATTAAATTCTGCAAAATCAGCAATGTCGTTTAAAAAACAGGTAGTTTTGATTACATTGTCAAAACTTGTTTTGGCGGCAGTTAATACGGCAGATAGATTTTTCATAACCTGTTCGGTTTGTTCGGTTATATTAGTACCTACAAGCATACCGCTTGTAGGCTCAAGAGCTATTTGACCGGAAGTATATAACATACCGTTTGCCTTTACAGCCTGTGAATACGGACCTATAGCGGCGGGCGCATTAGGGGTTGAAATTTTTTCTATCATAAATATATCTCCTAAATTATTTTAATGCCAAAATCAGTAAGAGCTTTTTTGATTTGTTCAATGTGTTCAAAATTACGGGTTTCAAGTGTTACGCGCAAGAAACAACCGTTAACATCAGAACCAGCACCAAGATGCTCGTGGTGAACAGCGGTTACATTACCGCCTTGTTCGGCAATTATTCGTGAAACATTCATAAGCTGCCCCGGCTTATCTACAAGTTCAATGTTAAGCTGGCAGTTTCTGCCGGACATAAGCAGACCTCGGTTAATAACACGCGACAGTATAGTTACATCAATATTACCGCCCGAAAGCAGACAAACAGTCTTTTTGCCTTTTATATCAATCTTATTAAACATTGCTGCAGCTACTGCAACAGCACCTGCACCTTCGGTTACAAGCTTATGCTGTTCCATTATAGCAAGTATCGCCGCAGATATTTCATCATCAGTAACAGTTACTATTTCATCAACATATTTTGAGCAAATTTCATAGGTGAGTGAACCGGGCTCTTTAACGGCAATACCGTCTGCTATTGTAAATACCGAATCAAGTTTTTCAATATGCTCATCATTAATAGATTTAAGCATTGAGGGCGCGCCTGCCGCTTGAACACCGTAAACCTTTACATTAGGATTAATTTTTTTAATAGTGTAAGCTATGCCTGATATAAGACCGCCGCCGCCAATCGGCACTATAACAGCATCCATATCGGGTAACTGTTCAATAAGTTCAAGCGCTATTGTGCCTTGACCTGCAATTACATCGGGGTCATTGAATGGGTGAATAAAGGTATAACCTTTTTCATCGCGAAGTTGTAATGCCTTGGCATATGCATCATCATAAACACCGTCTACAAGACAGATTTCGGCACCATAACTACGGGTAGCTTCTACCTTTGAAATCGGAGCACTGTCGGGTAGGCAAATAACCGACTTAATACCGTTTTTCTGTGCGGCAAGCGCTACTCCCTGTGCGTGATTACCTGCCGAACAGGCAATAACACCTTTGGCTTTTTCTTCATTGCTTAGCTGTGACATTTTATAATAAGCGCCACGCACCTTAAATGAACCTGTAATCTGTAGATTTTCGGTTTTAAGGTAAATTTCGGCGCTATCATTCAATTTTGGGGCATACAGAATATCGGTCTGTATAGCAATATCTTTTAAAGCGTATTTAGCTTTATATACATTATCGAGTGTAAGTTTTTTATTACTCATGGTTTCTGCCTTTCTATAATAGGCTGTTAATAAATTGTTCGGCGGCACGCGGTGAGCGTGTACCTTTATTAAGTGCGAAAGCCTCTGCCTTTACAGCAAGCTCGGCTTTATCTATATTTATGCCGTTTTTATCGGCAAGCTTATAGACAATATCAATATAAAGTGATTTGTTAGGCCTTTCAAAATAAATTGTAAGACCAAATCTGTCAGACAGTGAAAGCAATTCTTGCACTGTGTCGCTATGATGAATATCGTTTTCGTTTGCTCTGTCAGAGAAATTTTCTTTTACAATGTGTCTGCGGTTGCTTGTGGCATATATAACCGCATTTTTAGATTTAGCAGAGGCAGAGCCTTCAAGCGCGGCTTTTAGCATACTAAAGCAATCATCATTTTTGTTAAATGAAAGGTCATCTATAAAAATGATAAATTTAAGCGGATTGTCGGCTATTTTTCCCATAATGTGCGGAAGGCTGAAAAGCTGGTCTTTTCTAATTTCAATAAGTCTGACACCTTGATCGGCATAATAATTAGCACATGCCTTTACTGTAGATGATTTGCCGGTGCCCGCATCGCCAAACAGCAAAATATTAGCGGCGGGTCTACCGTCAATTAGAGCTTTTGTATTGTCAAATACCTGCTTTCTTTCGCTTTCATAACCTATAAAACTGTCAACCGAAATTTTATCGGCTGATTTAACGGGAATAATTTTTTCGTCTTCTACCGTAAACATATTTGCAGTAGCAAAAATGCCATAGCCGTAGCGGTTGATATCTTTAATTCTTTCATCATAAGCAGTTACAAAGTCTATATAACTGTTTTCAAAAGAGGGGATATATCCGCTATAATCAATTGATTCGCAAAGTTCTTTTGCAGTAAGCTTTGTAAGACGCGAAAACAGTTCAAGTTCTGTTTTTGCATTTTCTAAAAGAACTTTTGGAATATCGGTTTTCTGTGCCGCAGATATTATATATTTGTTCTCGTCAGAGAATACACTGCGACACAGAAAATCTGAAAAACAGTAGTTATAATCAGATAATGAATACACGAAATTACCAAACAGAGCTGTCTGGGTTTGCGCATCGGCTTCACAGCGCAAAAAATCTAATAAAGCTGTTATCGGCTTTGTGTTAAGTATTCCGCGAAAAACACTTAAAATTCCTAATTCGCACGCAAGACTTTTCTTTTGCTGTTTGGTCATTTTGTATCCTATCCTTTAAATTGGTTTATTACAGCACCTTTATCAGCAGAACTTACCTGTGCTGCATAGCGCGCTAAAGCGCCCTTAATGTCAGTCTTTTTATGAATTTCCATAGTTGCTTTACGGTGTTCAATTTCTTCATCAGAAACCTTAAGCTCAATAGAATATTCAGGAATATTTATAGAAATTATATCGCCGTCTTTAACATAGGCAATAAGTCCGCCACGCACAGCTTCGGGTGAAATATGACCTATAGATGCACCGCGCGTTGCGCCTGAAAAACGGCCGTCAGTTATTAACGCAACCTGTTTGTCAAGCCCCATACCGGCGATAGCCGAGGTGGGTGAAAGCATTTCACGCATACCAGGTCCACCTGCAGGACCTTCATATCTAATAACAACCACATCGCCTGCAACTATTTTACCGTTGTAAATAGCTTCAATAGCCTCTTCCTCGCTGTTAAATACCTTGGCAGGGCCTTCATGTTTAAGCATTTCGGGCGCAACAGCACTGCGTTTTACAACGCATCCGTCGACAGCCAAGTTACCGCGAAGCACGGCAATACCGCCTGTTTTGGTATATGGGTTATCTATTGTGCGTATAACATCGGGGTTTTTGTTAACGGCTGATTCAATGTTTTCGCCAAGTGTTTTACCTGTGCAGGTCATAACTGAAGTATCAAGCAGATTTAGCTTGGTCAATTCTTTAAGTACGGCATATACACCGCCCGCTTCGTTAAGGTCTTCCATATATGTAGGACCTGCCGGTGCCAAGTGGCAAAGATTAGGTGTTTTTTCGCTGATTTCATTTGCCATATCAAGATTAAATTCTATACCGCATTCATTTGCTATTGCGGG
>JBJFGD010000097.1:0-4157 GCA_051892355.1 Acutalibacteraceae bacterium
TGTTACGGATAAGGTCATCTTTAACGGCAGTCATTTTTATAAACCAAGACTCGCGCGCATAGTAGATAAGTGGTGTATCACAACGCCAACAGTGCGGGTAATCGTGTTCAAACTTGGGCGCGTCAAACAACAGCCCTTTTTTATCAAGATCGGTAAGTACCAATGGGTCGGCATCCTTAACAAATTTTCCGCTGTAGGGTGTTTCTTCGGTCATATTACCATTGCTGTCAACCAACTGAACGAAGGGGAGGTCATATCTCTTGCCAACACGCGCATCATCTTCACCAAAAGCAGGTGCGCAGTGAACAATACCTGTACCGTCGGTCATGGTAACATAGCTGTCACACATTACAAAAAATGCATTTTTGTGTTGCTTTTCACAAATAGGCTTTGCACAGTCAAAAAGCGGCTCATATTCTTTGTATTCAAGTTGTTTACCTAAGAATTTGCCTGTTATTTCATAAGCGGGTGTATCTTCGTCAGCGAGCTTGCCTAAAACTTTGTCAAGCAGAGCTTCTGCCATATAGTATGTGTATCCGTCAGCAGCTTTAACGCGGCAATATGTTTCATCGGGGTTTACGCAAAGCGCAACATTTGAAGGCAGTGTCCAAGGGGTGGTGGTCCAAGCAAGGAAGTAAGCATCTTCATTTACAACTTTAAAGCGAACAACTGCGCTGCGCTCTTTTACACTCTTGTAACCCTGAGCCACCTCGTGTGAGGAAAGCGGAGTTCCGCAACGGGGGCAATAGGGCACAATTTTAAATCCTTTATAAAGCAGGCCTTTTTCAAAAATTTGCTTTAATGCCCACCATTCTGACTCGATAAAGTTGTTGTCATAGGTTACATACGGGTTATCCATATCAGCCCAGAAGCCAACTGTTTTTGAGAAATCTTCCCACATACCTTTGTATTTCCAAACACTTTCTTTGCAGTGATCTATAAAGGGGTGAAGACCGTATTCTTCAATTTGCTCTTTGCCGTCAAGGCCTAAAAGCTTTTCAACTTCAAGTTCTACGGGCAGACCGTGTGTGTCCCAACCTGCTTTTCGGGGCACCATATAACCCTTCATAGTGCGGTAACGCGGTATCATATCTTTGATAACACGGGTAAGCACATGACCTATATGAGGTTTGCCGTTAGCGGTAGGCGGGCCGTCATAAAAAACATATGGCTCGCCTTTAGCGCGAGAATCAATGCTTTTTTCAAAGATTTTGTTTTCGTCCCAAAATTCTTTGATCTTTTTTTCTTGCTCTACAAAATTAAGATTAGGAGAGATACTGTCGTACATTTACAAAACAATCCTTTCAATAGTCTAAAAAATCCCCGTCCTAAATAGGACAGGGATGAAAAGTCATCGCGTGTTTAACCACCTATTAGAACGGACACATATCCGCACTCCCTTTAACGGTGGAGAAAACCGTCGAACGCTAATTAGCAAACGCTTTTCACGCTGAAGCTCGGAAGTGATGTTCACGCATTTTTTTACCGTCGGCCTTACACCGCCGCCGACTCGCTTAAGATAAATTCTAAAACACGCTACTGTCTTCGTCATAGCCTTTGTCAAATTAATATTATCACAAATCATTAAAAAAATCAATAGCAAACTGATTAAAAAGCATTTTTACGGAAAAAATAGGAATTAGGCTGACTTTATTTTTGTCAGATAAAGGGAGTGTTTACATTGGTAAAAAAAAGAACGGTTGTAAAAATAATATCTTTTTTATCAGCGGCTGTAGTTGTTGTTGCCGGCTTTGCCATTAAAGAGAAGATCAAAAGCCAACAATATCTTACTATGATAGAAAATCAGTATACAAGTTCTTTTGAACAGCTTAACAGCAGCATTAATAATATATCGTTGTCACTTGAAAAAATACTTTATGTTTCTTCTGCTAAAAAAATGAGTGCGCTGGCTGCCGAGATTTTTAATGAAGCAGAGCTTGCAAAAAACGCCCTTTCAAATCTGCCTACAGGTGAAAGCAGTCTTTCTACAATTTACCGTTTTTTGTCGCAGGTGGGCAACTATGCGCTTGCAGTTTCCAAAAATATTACCAGTGAAAATACCATAAATGATATTCAACGCCAAGAACTGGAAATGCTTAGAGATACTGCGAAGGCAGTATTTCAGGTAATAAACGATTCAGAAATTGAGTATAACACACCGGCGCATTGGGCAGAGTCGGTTGAAAGCAGATTAAGCGGCACTGTAGCAGAAGAAAGTTTAGCTCAATCACTTACCGCTTTAGAAGAAAATTTGTCTGATTATCCTACCCTTATATATGACGGACCTTATTCTGACCATATACTCAACAAAGAACCGCTTATGACTGCAAACGCACAAGAAATTTCTGAAGCCGAAGCTTTAGCCGTTGCACAAAAGTTGGCGGGTAAAAATACACAAATAAAATTTGAAGATATGCAAAAGGGCAAAATAGAATGTTACCGCTTTACCGATAATAATGTAAGTATTACGGTTAGCAAAAAGGGCGGATATGCGGTTTATATGCGAAAAAATCGTGCTGTGGCTGAAAGCCTGCTTTCTTACGATCAGGCGCTGTCAAAAGCTAAAAAGTTTTTAGAAGAAATACAAATAACAAGCCTTATAGACACCTATTATTATACAGACGAAGGCGTGTGTGTAATAAATTTTGCCTATCTTGACGGACAAACGATTTGTTATACCGATTTGATTAAAGTAGGTGTCGCTATGGACACAGGTGAAATAATGTTGCTTGAAACCGAAGGGTATCTTACCAACCATACCGATAGGGCATTTCAGGTGCCTGCTCACACTGCAGAAGAAGCTATGGAAAAAATCAGCAGTGACCTTGACATTGAAAAAACCTCTATGACACTTATTCCAACCGATGGCGGCGGAGAAGTGCGGTGTTATGAGTTCTTATGCCGCAGTGAGTCAGAAGAAATACTCGTTTATATAAATGTTCAAACTTTAGAAGAAGAACAATTATATATTCTGCTTAAAACTGATGGAGGAACATTGGTTAAATAATTAAACCACCCGTTTAATCAAATTAAACGGGTGGTTGTTAATGTGTGTGTAAGTTACTGATTTTTCATAAAATCGATAACAAATTTTTTATATTCTTCTTGATGAGGCTTATTAACTTGATATGCTTTTGCAAGCTGTGTAAAATATTCTGCTGAAGGCCCCGTAGGGTTTTCAAGGTAATTTTTGATTGCCTTGATTCTTTGCTCATCGGTAGTGGTGAAATCGTCTTCTAAAATAAAATGCTCGGCAGCAATGGTATCACGAACTTTAGCTACAATTTCGTTCCACTTTGCAATATCTTCGGGCAATTCTGCTTCGTCACCTAAATCAAGGCCTTGAAATTCAAGAAAACATTTTGCCATATAATATTGACCTCTTGGCAATGGGTGAACACGGTCAGGGCTATAAAGTGACTCGGTTTGCATAGCCTTTGTCATATATGAATGATAGTCACACAAATTATATCCGTTTTCTTTGGCATAAGCCTTTACATAGTCTGCATATCCGAGCAATAATGCCGAACCGCCACGAAAGGGTTCTTCGTCACTTTCTATATATTCAGCATAAGGTGCGGGCGTGCAAAGCGTGAGCGCGGCACCCATATCTTTTATTCTTTGACAGAACTTATCCAAATTAATTTTATACTGCTCAAAAGCATTTTTGAGTGTTTCGTATTTTTGCTCGGGTGCACCCTTTAAGGCTGATCTGTTTGAGTCATTAATACCTATCATAAGAACCACATGTGTGGGGCACAGCGGTGCAATATCTTCATCAAAAGAGTTGAGTGTGGTGGTAAGCGTTCCGCCTGAAATACCGCAGTTATAAAATTCAACCTTTAATTCCGGAAAATGTTTGCGATAATACATTACAATATGAGCTACAAAGCGATTGTTGTGTGTTATACTGTCACCCACAAAGCATACGCGGGCATTTTGAGGAAAACAATTCATAAAGTAAAGACTCCTTTTTTGTTTAAGTATACCATGAAAAAGTTGAAAATCAATAGATTTTTGAATTAAAATGAGATATTGAAATAGATTGTGCTTTGGGTGTATAATACTTATATTAAAAGAGTATTCAAAAGAATTTTTGTTTTTTGATTAAATAATTCTTATTAGTTATTAGCATATAATAATCATATTGAAAGGGG
>JBJFGD010000098.1:0-4116 GCA_051892355.1 Acutalibacteraceae bacterium
TGCACTCAAATTTTCATTTTAACTCTTTACCCCAACTATTGACAAAGAGCCAAAATTTACAAATGATAGCAAGAAAACTTATGTAGAAAAACCCATCAACCCCAAAAAAAGCAAAAACAGATTGCAATTTTTTAAAAAAATTGCAACCTGGCAAGCATGATAAATAGTTTTATTTATTTTAGCCCCATAGCTTTGTGTCACTATCTTTCAATAGTTTTACCAAATATATTTTTATTTTATTATATACCGCTATTCTGAAAAAGTCAACAATTTTCACTTTTTCACTATTCACTATTACTTATTACTTCCCCAAAATCCCGCATATACGGGTGAGGGGATAGTGAAGAGTGAAAAGAGAAGAAGTAAAAAGTAAAAAATCCCTCAGACTACCGTCTAAGGGATTTTTGGTCCGAGTGACAGGACTTGAACCTGCGGCCTCTTGACCCCCAGTCAAGCGCGCTACCAGCTGCGCCACACCCGGATATTAAGTTAAAGCTTGATAATATGTAGGCACACTAACATTGCCCGACCGATATATTATACAACGGTCAGGCAACATTGTCAATGTTTTTTAATGATTTTTTATTCGGCAAAACCTGATTCTACCAAAGCTACCAAACCATTCATAGCTTCTACTTCATCGCTGCCGTCACAAATGATTTTTATGGTGGTACCACCTATAATACCAAGAGAAAGAACGCCAAGCAAGCTTTTTGCATTTACCTTTCTTTCATCTTTTTCAACCCAAATTGATGATTTAAACTCATTGGCCTTTTGGATAAAAAAGGTTGCGGGGCGGGCATGAAGACCAACTTGATTTTGAATTATAACGTCTTTAACACACATTTCAAAAAACTCCTCAAAAGTAGATGTTTTAGAATTAAAATTAATAACAAAGGAAATATGCTTTGCTATATTAGTATTATACCACATTTAATGAAATCGTCAATCATTTGTTAATAAGTTCTAATATTTATCCAACTTTTTATACAAATTGAATGTCAAATTTGGTCAAAATGATAGTGATTTACTTGTGTTTCTTAGGCTTGTCGGTCTCTAAACCCAATAATTTTTTGTCTTGTTTATCAAGCTCAACCTTTTCAAACATTTCAGGTCGCAGCTTTTGTGTTATTTCAAGAGACTGCTTTCTGCGCCATTTTGCAATTTCGGCATGATTGCCCGACAGCAAAACTTCGGGCACGGCGCGGCCGTTCCATTCTGACGGTCTTGTATATTGCGGGTATTCAAGCAAACCCGAAAAGTGACTTTCTTCTTCAAAACAAAGGTCATCGCTGAGCACACCCGGCAACATACGGCAAACCGAGTCTGCAACTATAAGTGCCGGCAGTTCGCCGCCTGTTACAACAAAATCACCTATAGATATTTGCTCGTCAACAATTTCTTCAAGTACGCGCTCGTCAACGCCCTCATAATGACCGCAAAGCAAAACTATACGGTCAAGTTGCGATAGCTCTGCAACTCTTTTTTGTGTAAGGGTTGCGCCTTTTGGTGAAAGATAAATTAGGTGCGGCTTCGGTTCATCTGCACTGTAAAGGTTTTTATAGCAGTTATAAATTGGCTCTGCCGCCATAACCATACCCATTCCGCCACCGTATGGCATATCGTCGACCTTGTTATGTTTATTATTTGCAAAGTCACGAATATTATGACATTTAATTTCAACCTTTTTAGCCTTGCGTGCTCGGCCAATGATACTTTCATTCAGCACGCTTTCACACATTTCGGGAAAAAGTGTCATTATATCAATCTTCATTGTCAAAAATCCCTTTCAAAGGTCTGATTTTTATAATGTCGCTGTCAATATCAACACTTACAATAACATCGGGTATAGCGGGCACAAGATATTCCTTGCCATTATTTTTTATGTGCCAAACATCGTTAGCACCCGTAGGTGAAACATCTGCCAAAGTACCAAGCAACGCATTGGTATCGGCATCAAAAACCTTGCTTCCTATAATTTCGCTTATAAAATATCTGCCTTCGGGCAGGTGAGCATCTTCTCGTTTTATGTATAGCACTTTATTTCGTAAATTTTCGGCTTTTTCAATAGTGTCAACACCGCGAACTTGCGCTATAATCACATTGCCGTGAGGTGCAATTTTTGTGAATTCTATCTGTTCTTTTCCGCTTTGTAAGTAAAATGTTTTAAACTGTTTTAAAAATTCAAAATCATCAGACCAAGGTTGCACGCGTACCATACCGCGCACACCGTGAGTGCCGACAAATTTTCCTATTTCTAAAAACTCTTTTTTCATTATATTTTACCTCTTTTATATGTTAAAAGCCTCCTGCTTTGGAGGCTTTGATTGCGTTTAAGCCCGCCTTTCGGCGAGCGTAGCATGACAAGAAAAACTATAAAAACAGTTTCTATTGTCATTTTGTATCAGTCAATTTCAACAACAATTTTTTCGTGGCGTTGATTAGCGGCAGCGCGCATAACAGTGCGAATAGCCTTTGCAATTCTGCCCTGTTTGCCTATTACTCTGCCCATATCATTTTCTGCCACATGAAGATGATATACAATAACACCTTCATCATTGGGTTCGTCAACTGTTACATTTACCGCATCGGGATTTTCAACAAGACCTGATGCAATAGTAATAAGAAGCTCATTCATAATAATAACTCCGAATTAGTAATTAAAGAACGCCGTTCTTTTTGAGTAAAGCTTTAACGGTATCGGTAGGCTGTGCGCCGTTGCCAATCCACTTTTTAGCCTTTTCAGCATCAATGTTTACAATTGCAGGTTCTTTGGTGGGGTCATAGTAACCGATTTCTTCGATGAAACGACCGTCACGGGGATATCTTGAATCTGCAACTACTACACGATAGAAAGGAGCCTTTTTAGCACCGATTCTGCGAAGTCTGATTTTTACTGCCATTTTTATTGCACCTCCATAAAAGAATTATATTTATTTAAAAGAGAAAACTCTTAAAAACCAAGGTTTTGCATATTCATGCCGCGAAACATTTTGCGTTTTGAGCCTTTGCCGTTCATTTGCTTAAACATTTTTTTCATCTGCTCATACTGCTTTATAAGGCGGTTTACATCTTCAACCGTTTGACCGCAACCCGCAGCAATTCGGCGGCGGCGCGAAGCATTTAAAATTTCGGGCTTTTCGCGTTCTTTGGCGGTCATTGACTGAATAATGGCTTCAACGCGAAGCATTTGACGGTCATCAATATCAACATCGCGTATCTGCTTTTCCATACCGGGAATCATTGAAAGCACGCTTTTTAAACTACCCATTTTTTTGATTTGCTGAAATTGGTCAAGCAAATCATTCATATCAAAACGATTTTCAGATAACTTTTTGGCGGCTTCTTCAGCCTTTTTTTCATCAAGCTGAGTTTCAGCCCGTTCAATAAGCGAGAGAATGTCGCCCATACCAAGTATTCGGCTTGCCATGCGTTCGGGGTGAAATTCTTCAAGTTGGTCTAACTTTTCGCCTACACCTGCAAACATAATCGGCTTGCCTGTAACGGCTTTTACCGATAGCGCCGCACCGCCGCGCGTATCACCGTCAAGCTTGGTAAGCACAATACCGTCAATTTCAAGTATATCGTTAAATGCCTTCGCAATGTTAACAGCATCTTGACCAACCATAGAATCAACTACAAGCAAGATATTGTTAACCTCAACACATTCGGTAATGCGTTTAAGCTCTGCCATAAGTTCTTCATCAATATGAAGTCGGCCTGCGGTATCAAGTATTACATAGTCATAACCGTAATCACGGGCATGTTTTATGGCCTCTGTTGCTATTTTTTCGGGTTTTTCGGTACCCATTTCAAAAACAGGTGTATTAACCTGACTGCCAACAACCTTTAACTGCTCTATTGCGGCAGGGCGGTATATATCGCACGCGACAAGCAACGGTCTGTGACCTTTTGATTTTAGAAGCCGCGCAAGCTTTGCACTGTGGGTTGTTTTACCCGAACCCTGCAAACCGCACATCATAATTACGGTTGGAATTTTAGATGATGTTTTAAGCCGCGCCTGCTCGCTGCCCATTAATGCGGTAAGCTCATCTTTAACGATTTTTACAACCATTTGTGGGGCGGTAAGGCTTTCCATAACATTAGCACCGATAC
>JBJFGD010000099.1:0-1184 GCA_051892355.1 Acutalibacteraceae bacterium
AAGCAAAACGGTAAGGTGAAACTAACCGTAACTGCGCCTGACAATATGATAGGCACAATCAAGCCTAAAGGCGGATATCGCTTTGAAGACGGAACCGACGAAAAAGCACTTTTAAGCGGCACATATTACCTTGTTAAATAAAATTATGTATATACAAAACGCTCGGCTAACCGAGCGTTTTTATTTTAAGCGTTTTTAGATATTCTTTTTGAGCTTTCGTTATTCTATAACTTTCTATTGCTTTTTGTATTGTTTTATTATGCACCCAAGCAGGCAGGCGCTTTTGCTCTATAAAAGGCAAGGTGCTGTCATATTGCTTTGCGAGTGCTGTTGCAAAATACCATGCAATCATCATATTTATGTAGTATTCTTCACTTTGAATTTGCGCGACACGCTCTAAAAATTTTATATCAAATTTATCATGAAGAAAATGTGTCATAAGCATAAGTATTGCATAACGCACAGTATATGTATTACCCGAACATAGCCACTTTTCTATATACGGCAGTAAGCGATCGGTGTTTTTTGCAAAAACCTTTGGTTTCATACTGTCGCAGGTAGCCCAATTGTTTATATAAGGCAAAAATTCATCAACTGCCGAAACACATAAATCAAAATCTTTGATTTGTTCTAAAATATATGCGTGAAGATTATTTTCTTCATAATACTTGTGCGGCAAATTTTGAATAAAAACATAAATGTTTTCATCTTTGGCAAACTGCTTTGCTAATGCCCGAAGTGCAGGCGTGCGTACGCCGATAACTGTATCGGGGTCAACGGTGGGTATCAGTTTGCTTTGAAATTGCTTGTATTCGTTATCTTGCAAATTAAAGAGTTCTTTTATGATTTTATCGGTCATTTTATATCCTCTGTACTTATTCTTCTAATTTGTAAAACGGTGTGTTGTCGCATATGCGATATTCATGTTTTTCATAGTATCCGATAAGAGCGTTACTGTCATCACGCAAAGCAATCATATATACATCTTTATTTTGTTTTTCGTTATAAAAAGTGTGCACGCGATTATGTGAGATGTCGGCTTTAAACCAATCAACAACTTTTTTTATCATTTCTCTCGATTTTTCATTGTGACAGTCAAGCAAATTTTTATAGAGTAATGCCTTGCCGCCCGATTTACTGTAGTTTTGACAAGCCGCATTATTCATATAAATTATATTATGCTC
>JBJFGD010000099.1:1284-6220 GCA_051892355.1 Acutalibacteraceae bacterium
GGTTGCGGTGAATTATTATTGTTTTACCAATAATTTGATGTATATTAAATCGGTCTGTCAGCACTTCAAGCACGGCATTACCGTTTGCGCTAAACAGCGGAGGCAGGTCGCCCGCGTGATAAGGGTGCATACAATCCTGCGGATTAAAATGTCCGTTTGAATTAGCAAACTGATCGGCAGAATTGCCCGAGCAGTCACTACCGCTGTGAATATGAAAAGCAAAAATAGGTAGGTCGCAGTCACCAGAATTTTTAGGCAGCCCTGTAATTTCTGCACGCACAAGCACCCCGTTATGCGCATTATAAAATAAAACTTTTCCGCGTATATCAGGGTAATTGCTGCTTCCCCTTATTTCTGCCGCAGCGACAGGGCGAGATTTTACACATCTTAAAAAATTACTAAAATTATTCATTGCATATAACAACTCCAATCTATCTATTATATGCAAAAAAGGGTATGAAGTTTTTAACCTTCACACCCAAATTTTAAAAATTTACAATCAATTTTATGATACAGCAAGCTCAACCGCTTTGCGCACTTCATCGGCACCTGTGCCTTTAAGTGCGGAAAAAGGTATTATGCTGACACCGTCGCCCAGCTCGCCTAACTCATCTTTTAAAGAATCAAGCCGGTTGGTAAACTCGGTTTTATTAAGCTTATCGCACTTGGTAAGCACCACCGCATACGGTATTTCAAAATGAGATAAAAATTGCAGCATAGAAATATCAAATTCGGTAGCAGGATGACGCATATCAATAAGCTGCAAGCACAACTTTATGTTGCGGTCTGTGCGAAAATAGCCTTCCATAAGTTCTGCCCATCGCTCGCGGTCACGGTCGGCAACCTTTGCATAACCGTAACCGGGCAAGTCTACAAGGCGTATATCATCAAGGCGGTAAAAATTTACGGTTACTGTTTTACCCGGGGTAGAGCTAACCCTGGCAATTGACTTGCGGTTTAGTATTTTGTTTATAAGCGAAGATTTACCCACATTCGATCTGCCCGAAAAACAGATTTCGGGTAAATCGGATTCTGTAAGCTGTTCTAAAGTGCCGAAAGCTGCTTCAAATTCTACCTTGTTCCAATTCAAAACGGTCACCTCAATTTCTTATTGCGGCAGTTTTTACCTCGGTATGTTGCATATATGAACTTTTGTCTGTGTTATCGTCAACAAGCGGCAACAGCGCGCGGTCAATAATATCGGTTACATACTGCACGGGTATAAATTCAAGGTTTTCGCGCACCTTTTCGTCAACCTCGTCAATGTCAGGTATATTGTCGTGGGGTATAAAGACACGCTTTACACCGCCGCGCTCGGCAGCCATGGCCTTTTCTTTAAGACCGCCAATTGCAAGCACCCTACCGCGAATAGAAACTTCACCCGTCATAGCAATATCGCGGCGCACAGGTCTGCCTGTAAGGGCAGAAATTAACGCAGTTGTTATTGTAACACCCGCTGATGGACCGTCTTTTGGCACTGCCGATTCGGTAGCGTGAATATGCACATCACGATTTTTATAAAATTCAGTGTCTATTCCGTACCTTTGGGCATTGGCGCGCACAAATGTAATCGCCGCTTCGGCAGACTCTTTCATAACATCGCCAAGATTGCCCGTAAGCACGGTTTTGCCGCTGCCTTCAAGCACGGCAACCTCAATTTTCATAATTTCGCCGCCCACCTGCGTCCACGCAAGGCCGTTAATGATGCCGACCTCGTCTTGCGGCAAAATCATTTCGGGGCGGTATTTTTTGTGACCTATCATCTTTTCAAGGTCGGTGGCTTTAATATTTACCTTTTGAGCACTGCCGTCGGCAATTTGACGCGCCGCCTTGCCGCAAAGCGAGCCGACTGCACGCTGAAGCTTACGCACACCTGCCTCACGGGTATAAAAATCTATTATTCCGTAAATTGCATTGTCTGCAAAATGGCAGTTTTTATTTGACAAACCGTGTAATTCTATCTCACGCGGTACAATGTGCCGCTTTGCAATATTGAACTTTTCTTCACGGGTATAGCCGTCAAGCGATACAACCTCCATACGGTCAAGAAGCGGCGCAGGTATAGTATCAAGCGAGTTTGCCGTAGTGATAAATACCACGCGGCTTAAATCATATGGAATTTCAAGAAAATTGTCGGTAAAATTGCAGTTTTGTTCGGGGTCGAGCACCTCAAGCAAAGCGCTTGCGGGGTCACCCTTATAGTCAGAGCCGAGTTTGTCAATTTCATCAAGCAATATAAGCGGGTTAGATGTGCCCGCGTTTTTAATTGCTGTTAAAATTTTACCTGTCATAGCACCTATATAGGTTTTGCGGTGACCGCGAATTTCGGCTTCGTCATGCATACCGCCAAGCGATATGCGTTGATATTTTCTACCCATACATTCGGCAATAGTTTTACCGATAGAGGTTTTGCCCACACCGGGAGGGCCTGCAAGGCAGAGAATATTGCCCTTATTTTCGGGTGAAAGCGCATAGACAGAAAGCATTTCTAATATGCGTTCTTTTACCTTTTTCATACCGTAAAAATCTCGGTCAAGTATTTTTTGCGCCTTAATTATATCTACAACGGCATTGTCGCATTTGTTCCAAGGAAGGGCAAGACAGGTTTCAATATAAGTGCGTGAAACGGTGCCTTCATGCGCACCCTGCGGCATTTTTGAAAGCTTGTTGATTTCGGTATGAATTTTATCTTTAACATCTTCCGATGCATCTAAAGCATCAACCTTTTGATGATACTCATCAATCTCATCGGCAAAATCATCACCGTAAAGTTCTTCGCTTATAACACGCATCTGCTCTTTAAGGTAATAATCTTTTTGGTTATCGTCAATACGGGTGCGTGTTTTTTGACCTATGCGGTTATCAATTTCGGTGACTTCACGCTCTTTTGAAAGCAACTCAAGCAAAATTTTAGCCCTTGTTACAGGTTGCAACTGTTCAAGTATATATTGCTTATCATCAAAAGGTGCGGGAATATTAAATGCGATATAGTCGCATAAAAATCCAATATCATCGCTGGTAGCTATTGTAAGTGCAATATCACTTGGTATATTAGGCGCCACTTCGGCATAACGGCCAAACTCGTTTCGAATACGGCGAATAAGGCTTTCTTTGTAAACCGCACGGTTTTTTATTGGTTTATCTTCACACTTTTCTATAGCGGCGACATAATGAGAGCCGTTATCACTAAAACTTGTATGTCGTGCGCGATAAATACCTTTGACCAAAACCTTTGCGCCGCCGTCAGGCATTTTAAGCACTTGACGCACACGGCAAACGCAACCCATATCATAAAGATGTGAAGCATTTGGGTCTTCTATGGTAATATCTTTTTGTGTTACCAAATATATAGGCAAATTTTTATCCATAGCATAGCTAATAGCGCGCACTGATTTTTTTCTGCCTACATCGAGGGTAAGCATCATATTCGGAAAGGCTACTATACCGCGCAAAGCCACTGTGGGAAATGTGCCTATTTGTTTTTCTTCTAAAAGCATCGGGGGTCTCCTAATTTATTTTTTAAATATAACTGCTGCGCTTAAAGAATTTTCTTCAAACACAAATAAAACAGTGTTATCTTTTATTTCATATTCTAAAACGTTAAGGTTACCGCTTGAAGGCAAAAAGAACAATTCGCCGCTTTTAGCTTCGCGTTCTTTGGCATCAAAGCCCATATCACTCATAGCATCGCGAATTTCGGTAGATATTGTTCCCTGTGTAAAACCGTAAGCATCGCCGTATTTTACAATGTGTGTAATACCGCCGTTTTGGTCATCGGTTTTATAGCAGCAGCAAACAGTGCCATCGGTCATAACGGTGTAATCGCCCGCCTCATAGTCGAAATAAAGCAGTTCGCCGTCTTCATCAATTGTAGAAGCTAATGATGTTTTAGTTTCAGAAACATCATCGCCTATTTTATAATCTACGCCGGAGATTTGACCAAGTTTAGCATAGTATTCAATATCTATGTCATGGTTTGATTTGCCTTGCGATTTATTACCGCAGGCGGTAAGTGAAAATATAAATATTAAGCAAAGGGCAAGACTTAAAAATCTTTTCATAATTACTTTCCTTTTCTATTTGCTTTATTAAGCAGTTCATTACGCTGATTCCAAAGGTCTTGGCTTAAATCAACATAATAACTGTGCGGTTTTTCAAAACGCTTAACTTCATCCCAAAGATTGTCAACCAACTTTGCGCGTAAAGCCGAAATTTCGCTGACAGTAGGTGAGGTATAAACCTGTACACCTTTATCAAAAATTTTGACTTGAAGCTTGCGCGCGGTAAAATCTGTTACGGTTTTGCGTTTCCAAGTGTATGTGGGGTCAAAAATTTCATAGGGCTTGGTGTCATCTATCTTTTCATAATTCAAGGTAATTACATCTGCAATGGCCTTATTTGTAGTTTTATCATAAAGCCGCCACGGAATTTTTACACCGGGTATTGTGATTTTAGCAGTATTTTCGCTGATCTTAATTTTAGGTGTAACAACCCCGTCGCGCTCGGTGGCGGCAAGCTTGTAAACACCACCGAAAACCGCTTCGCTTGATGCAGTTATAAGGCGCTCGCCCACGCCGTAGCTGTCAATACACGCACCCTGCATATCCATATCGAGAATTAAATGCTCGTCAAGAGAGTTAGAAACGCAGATTTTAGCATCGGGGTAACCCGCATCATCAAGCATTTTGCGCGCTTTTTTAGACAGATATGCGATATCGCCGCTGTCTATACGAATACCAAGCGGGCGATAGCCGCGAGGTTTTAACACCTCATCAAAAACCTTTATTGCGTTGGGTATACCCGATTTTAACACATTATATGTGTCAACAAGCAGCAGACAACTGTCGGGATATTTTTCGGCATAAGTTTTAAAGGCTGTATACTCATCGGGGAAAATCTGCACCCAACTGTGCGCCATTGTGCCTGATGCTTTTGT
>JBJFGD010000099.1:6320-16582 GCA_051892355.1 Acutalibacteraceae bacterium
ACTGCCCATACATCACAGCAGAATTTAAAATTACGAAGATAATCTATAAATTCGTCACAAAACAGATTAAGCGATTTCAGATACTCAATATCGCTGTCATCAAAATGCAAATCATTAAGATAATCTATAAGTTGTTCAATACCTGCCATAATGGCATAGCCGCCCTCGTCGGGCACACGGCGGAAAAACATATCAAAGTATGTTATAGTATCACGCATATCGCTTTGCATAAGACCGTTTGCCATGGTCATTTCATAAAGATCCATAAGCATTGTAAGATTACGGTTGTCCTTTTTCATAACAATTACCCCCTATTGGTAATAAATAATTTGTATTTCTGAATTTGGTTTACATCTTTTCGGGTGCTGTAATTTTCATCATATCAAGCACATTTTTTATTGCAATGCCCGTAGCATAGCACAAATTAAGCCGCGCTTGTGTAAGCGCCTCATCTTCACCTTTTACACGGCAAGCGGCATAAAATTTATGGAACTTTGTTGCAAGTTCATTTACATAGTGAGTAAGGCGTGCGGGATCATAAGATTTTGCCGACTGAACGATTTCATCGGTAAGAGCTGATAAATGAATAATAAGCTCGCGCTCTTCAGGTGCTGTAAGTTTGCACAGTTCCTCTGCTGTGCAATCGCGTTTGGTAATGCCGTCTTCTGCCAAGTTGCGCAAAATGCTGCAAATGCGCGCATAGGCATACTGCACATAGTATACAGGATTGCTGTTAGACTCGCTGACAGCCAAATCTAAATCAAAATCAAAGTGAGAATTAGGCTCACGCAGATTAAAGAAGAATCTTGCCGCATCAATCGGCACCTCGTCAAGCAGTGTTACAAGTGTGATTGCCTTACCTGAACGCTTTGATGCCTTTATAACCTCGCCGTCACGAACAAGGCGCACCATCTGCATAAGAACCACTTGAAGTCGGTCTGCATCAACACCAAGCGCTGTAAGAGCCGCCTTTAGACGCGGAACATATCCGTGATGGTCGGCACCTAAAATGTCGATCGCTGTATCAAATTTGCGAACTTCTAATTTGTTATAGTGATAAGCAATATCAGGCACGATGTATGTAGGCACACCGTTAGCGCGCACAAGCACAAAATCTTTATCACAACCAAATTCGGTAGCCTTAAACCAAAGTGCACCTTCTTGTGTATAGGTATGACCGTTTGCTTTAAGCAATTCAATGATGCGTGCGGCTTCTCCGTTATTGTGAAGCGTGCTTTCGCAAAACCAGGTGTCATATTTTATACGATATTTAAGCAGGTCATCTTTAAGGCCTTGAATATTTTTAGGAAGTGCAAACTCTACCAAAGCATTTCTGCGGGTGTCTTCATCACAGTTCATATATTTATCGCCGTTTATTTCGGCAAAAGCCTTTGCATGCGCTGTAATATCATCACCGTGATAAGAATCTTCGGGCATTTCTATGCCTTCTGAATACAACTGCTGATAACGCAAACTTAAAGACAAGCCAAATTTATTTATCTGATTGCCTGCATCGTTTATATAAAACTCGCGTTCTGTATAATAACCTGCGGCTTGAAGCACAGCCGCCAAGCAGTCACCCAAAGCACCGCCGCGCGCGTTGCCTATATGCATAGGACCTGTCGGGTTTGCCGATACAAACTCTACAAGCACCCGTTTGCCCTTGCCATAGCTGCTTTTGCCGTAATCAACACCCTTTTCGATAACATCAGACACTATGGCTGCATAGTATTTGTCTGATAAAAAGAAATTTATAAAACCGGGTCCGGCGATTTCATATTTTTCGATATATGTATCGCTAAAATCGGCATAAGACAAAAGTGTTTCGGCAATAGCACGAGGTGCCGACTTAAAACCGCGCGCCCAAACCATTGCGGCATTTACGGCATAGTCGCCGTTTTTACGATCTGCGGGTACTTCTACCTTAAAAGGTGCAAGTTCACATGCAGGCAATGCGCCGTTTTTTATAGCGGTCTGTGCCGCATTTATAAGTATATTTTCTATTTGTACTTTGGCTTCATTTACTAAAACTGACATTTTATTTTCTTTCCTCCACAGTAATCTCAACCGTATTTTCACTTAACATTTGCAAATTTGTATCTATTGTATAAACCATTTTAACGGTGCCGCCGCACTCATTTAGGTTATATTTTACCTCTTTGCCGTAAATTCCCAGAGTGAGCGACCCTTGCGGTATAGCATAAGGGCAGTTGTTTCGCACACCTTCGGTTATTATAAGCCGTGAGCTTAAATCGCCGCTTCGCTCTAAAATAACGGTGTCATTACCCTTTACGGTAAGCATTGTTTTAACATTGCCGCCCTCTATGGTTTGGTTTTCTTGATATTTAAGCGCAAAACCGTCGGGCAATACCTTTAAAATACCTTCGGTGTCAAGTTCTATTACAGCGTTATCTTGACCGTCACTTTGAGTGCCTTTTATCTTTATCAATACCTTTTTCATAACTTTTCCACATCTGCCTGCTCTACTACAAAATCTTTACCGTATTCACCAAGTAAAATTTTTACGGTTTTCGCAAAAGAGAGGGTTTTATCGCTAACATAAAATTCATGTGAAGGGCTATATGTATTGCAATTTAAACTATCTGTTTCTTTAAGCGTTTGGGCGACCGCTTGCGCCGCTGATACACCCATATTTATCAGCGTTACCTTTTCACCTAAAACTTTAGATATTGCAGCCGAAAGCACAGGAAAATGTGTGCAGCCTAAAATAAGGGTGTCAATATCGGCATCAATCATGGGTTTTAGATAACGGCGCAGCGTTTCAACCGCTACTATATCATCGCTGCCGGTCCAACCCTCTTCTACAAGTGACACAAGCAATGTACCGCTTGCCTCTGTTACTTGGGCATCGGGCAAAAGTTCAAGTATTTGCCTTTTATGAGCACCGCTGTTTATGGTAGCGCTGGTAGCAAGAATACCTATCTTTTTAGTCTTGGTAGCTCTAACTGCCGCTTTTACCGAGTGTGAAACCACCTCGACAAACGGAACAGGCAATTGAAGCGCAGTATCAGCCGCAACAGATGACACCGTACCGCAAGCCGCAACTATGAGTTTTACATCATGCGAAAGCAAAAAACGCTCATCTTGTAAAGCATATTTTATTATGGTATCACGGCCTTTAGTGCCATAGGGCACGCGCCCTGTATCGCCGAAATAAACTATGTTTTCATTAGGCAACATTTTAATGATTTCTCGGGCAACGGTAAGACCGCCGAGTCCGGAATCAAAAATACCGATAGCACGGTTATCTGCCATAACGCAAACCCCTTTCTTCAAACGATAACTATTCATATTATCTTACCATATAATATTATTTTTATCAAGAGCGAAATAACACATTGCGCATATAATTTAAGACAAATATTTAAGCACCTGCTAAATTAACAGCAGGTGCTTTTCTTTAGTTAATGATGAATTTATTAAGCAGTAAGATAATAACGCACAAGTGACTGCAAAAGTGTATCGCGGTCAATGCGGCGAATAAGATTGCGTGCATTATTATGTGTGGTGATATAAGTAGGGTCTTCTGACAAAATGTAACCTACTATCTGATTTATTGGATTATAACCTTTTTCTTTTAAAGAGTCATATACAACCGTAAGTATACGGCGTATTTCTTGTTCAGTCTGGTCGCCGATTGAAAAGGTCATTGTTTTGTCATTCATAATAAGCACCTCACTTGATTTTTTGCCTTTACATTTATAATATACCGCAATATACAAAAATTCAAGAAAAATTTTTATAATATATCTTAATTTTATATTAAGATGCTGTTGCAGGGCAAGATTTATCATCTTGCCCCGCAATATAAACATAATTATTTGCGCAATTCTGCACCGAGCTTTTCAAGCTTGGCAATAATTTTAGCGCTTGTATCTTCTATCTGTGCGTCGGTAAGCGTGCCCTCGCTTGAACGAAGCCATACGCTGTAAGCCACGCTCTTTTTACCTTCGGGTATTTGCGAGCCTTGATATACATCAAACAGTTCTGCCCTTTCAAGCAGTCTGCCGCCACCGCTGATAATTGCTTTTTCTAAATCACCTACAGGAATATTTGCGTCACACAGCATTGCAAAGTCACGCTCAACCGCAGGAAATTTAGGAAGCGGCTTATAGGTTGTCTTGCGCTTGTTTATACCGTAAAGCACATCAAGTTTAATTTCGGCAACATACACGCGTGTATCAATACCGTAATTTTCTGCAACCTTGGGGTGAACTTCACCAAGCACTGCGGCAGGCACATTGTTAGCAAGCACCTCTGCCTGACGGCCCGGATGCAAATAGGTTTCATTACTTCTCTTATACTGGGTATGAGCGCCGAAAAGTGTCATAACCTCTTCAACAATGCCTTTAAGGGTAAAGAAGTCTTCGTCTTTGCCGTAAACACCTATGCAAAGCGTAGGCAATTCATCGGGTTGTTCGGTTACAGGCAAAGATTTTGGTATAAAGCGTTTGCTTTCTTCAAAAAATCTGCCTGAATCAATTTTACGGTTTATGTTTGTAGCCATAACGGTAAGCATACTTGTTACAAGCTGGGTACGCATGGTTGAATATTCATCACCCAAAGGATTGATAAGCTTTACAACCTTGCGGCGGTCATCATTTTCATCAAGCAAAAGCGTATCAAGCGCGCCCGATGAAATAAATGAATAGGTAGCAATTTCATAACAGCCGTTGCCGCAAAGAAGCGATTTCATTTTATCTGATTTTACGCGAGCAGGCAATTTTTTGCCGCGTATAACATCGCCGCGCATAGGTGTGCCTATGATATGGTCATAACCGTAAATACGCATAACCTCTTCAGCAAGGTCGGCTCTGCCCTCAATATCATCACGAATAGAAGGCACGCGCACGGTGAGCATTCCGTCATGGGCAGTGGTTTCAAGACCGAGACTGTTTAAAATTTCAACCATTTTATCTTCGGGAATTTGTACGCCTAAAAGTTCAATAATGCTGTCTGATTTGACATTTAAAATCTTGTCTTCAGGCAAACCGAGATTTCGGTCAAGAGCGCCGTCTATAATATCGCCCGCATCAAGCTCATCTATAAGCTGTAATGCGCGGTCCATAGCAAAGCCTACATTTACAATGTCGACACCTTTTTCAAAGCGACCGCTGGCTTCTGTGCGAATACCCAAGGCACGACCTGTTTTTCGAACACTGTCGCGGCGGAATTTTGCAGATTCAAGAAATAAATCTTTTGTATCGTCTTCAATTTCGCTTTCTTTGCCGCCCATAATACCTGCAAGGCAAGAAGGCTTTGCACCATCGGCGATAACAAGCATATCGGGTGTTAAGTTATAATCCTTACCGTCAAGCGTTGTGATAGCCTCACCCTCGCGAGCATTGCGCACAATAATCTTTTTATCAGCTAAATCGTTATAATTAAACGCGTGCATAGGCTGGCCTGTTTCAAGCATAACAAAATTAGTGATGTCAACTATGTTATTAATAGGGCGCATACCCGATGCGGTAATTGCCTTTTGCATCCACGCAGGTGAAGGCTTAATACGCAAATTTTTAACGACACGGCCTACATAGCGGGGGCAAAGGTCATAGTTTTGAACCTCTACATCAATGTAATCTTTTATATCGCCGCCCACTGTTTTGTAGGTAGGAACGGGCGGATGATAAGCACTGCCAAGCACAACCGATGCTTCTTTTGCAACACCTAAAAAACAGTTGCAGTCAGGGCGGTTAGCCGTTATTTTAAAATCTATTATATAATCGTCAAGGCCAAGCACGGTGCGCATATCGGTGCCAACAGGGTATTCGTCTTTTAAAATAAGTATTCCGTGAACCGAAGCGCCCTCATAGTCATCTTCGGTGAGGCAGAGCTCTTCACCCGAGCAAAGCATACCGTTAGACTCTACACCGCGCAGTTTGCCCGCTTTAATGTGCATACCGTTAGGCAAATAGCTGTCATCAAGCGCAGCGGGCACAAGATCGCCCTCTTTAATATTTTGTGCACCTGTGACAATCTGCACCAATTCGCCTGTGCCGATATCCATTTGGCAAATCTGCAAATGGTCGCTGTCGGTGTGCGGTTCAAGCTTTACAATGCGGGCAGCCACAACATTTTTAATGTTTTCGCCCTCACACTCAACACTCTCAACCTCAAATCCTGCCATAACCATACGGTCGCAAAGCTCTTCAACAGGAACATTTATATCTACATAATACTTTAATGCTTTAAGTGAAATTTTCATTTTATTATCCCCCTTTCTTAAAACTGATCAAGGAATCGTTTGTCATTTTCAAACAACAAACGAATATCGCTGATTTTATAGCGGGTAGTAGTAAGGCGGTCAAGGCCTATACCAAAAGCAAAGCCACTGTATACCTCGGGGTCAATACCGCAAGAACGCAACACATTTGGGTGTACCATACCTGCGCCCAAAATCTCTATCCAACCGGCGCCCTTGCACACACGGCAGCCCTTGCCGCCGCACTCGCTGCACGAAACATCAACCTCAACAGACGGCTCAGTAAACGGGAAGAATGACGGGCGGAATTTTACTTTAGTGTCGGGACCGTAAATTTCATGCGCAAACTGTTCAAGCACGCCCTTTAAGTCGCACATAGTAATGCCTTTATCAACAACGAGCCCCTCTATTTGGTGGAAAACCGGCGAGTGTGTTGCATCTACCTCATCGGCGCGGAACACACGGCCCGGGCATATAACGCGAATAGGCGGTTTGCGGGTTTCCATAGTTCTGATTTGAGCCGCAGATGTCTGTGTGCGAAGCAATATGTTTTCTGCCAAGTAAAATGTGTCTTGCATATCTCGCGCGGGGTGGTCGGCAGGCACATTAAGGCACTCAAAATTATAGTGGTCGGTTTCAACCTCGGGACCGTCTACAACATCAAAGCCCATTGACTGAAAAATATCTATCATATCATTGAGCACCGTATTAAGCGGATGAAGCTTACCTGTTTTTGACACCTTTGCAGGCATTGTGATATCAATAGTTTCTTGCTGCAGCTTAAGCTCGGTAGCGCGTGCGTTCATTTCATTTACCTTTGCACCAAGTGCCGCATCAAGTTCTGCTTTTGCAGTATTTACAAGCTGACCCATAATAGGGCGTTCTTCGGCAGAAAGCGAACCCATCATCTTTAAAATAGCGGTAAGTTCGCCCTTTTTACCAAGGTACTTTACCCTGATATTCTCACAGTCGGCGCTGTTTTGCGCGGCAGATATTGCCTCTAGCGCCGCAGTCTTGATTTGTTCAAGCTGTTGTTTCATAATATATCTCCTTTTTTAAATTCAAAAAATAAAAAGACTTCATCCTATATTACAGGACGAAGTCTGAAAAAACATACTCCGCGGTACCACCCGCATTTTCGCTCAAAGAGCAAACACTCTCTTCGGTCTGTAACGGAACCGACTACCCGTTGCCGCTTACTGTTGTGTTCAGCGACACTGCTCAAAAGTGAACTTCAAACCACCGCAAAATAGGTCTGCTTGCAGCCTATGGCAAACCCTCTCTTAAAAATGCAAAAATGATTTTACTTTTCTTTGTCAACGCATTTAACACAAAAATTATAACACAGTTTTTAAAAAATGCAAGCATTTTTTATTTACAGCGCATTTGTAAGGTCGGCAAGTTGCTTCATTGTAAGCGTTTCGCCGCGCACAGTTTCGGGTATACCCGCTTTATTAAGCGCCAGGCGCAAGGTTTGTTTATCATAGCCTAAAGTGTTGCAAACAGTATTCAGCAATATTTTTCTGCGTTGCGCAAAACAAGCCTTTACAATTTTAAAGAACAGTTTTTCGTCATTTACCTCTATGGGCGGTTTGTCACGCAAGGTAAGTTTAATAACCGCCGAATCAACATTTGGCGGCGGCATAAACGAACCGCGCGGCACACCGAATAAGGTTTCGGCTTGCGCATAATAATTTACCGCAACTGTAACTGCCCCTGCCGCACGCGACCCCACCTTGGCACAAAGACGGTCTGCGGCTTCTTTTTGCACCATAACGGCGATTGTGTTTATATTAAGGTGGCTTTCAAGCAGCATCATTATAACAGGCGATGTAATATAATAAGGCAAATTGGCACATATATTTATTGTATCGCAGTCATAAAATTCTTCTTTGAAAACTTGTTTTAGATCTATTTTCAGTATATCATTCCAAATAATTTTTACATTGCCGCAGTCTGCGATAGTTTGTTCAAGCACGGGTTTAAGCCTTGTGTCAAGTTCTACCGACACAACCTTTTTACAATTCTGCGACAGTTGAGCCGTAAGCACACCAGCGCCCGGTCCTATTTCAAGCACACCGACATTTTCGCCCGATACAGCCTCTGCCATACGCGGACATACGGTATCATCAATCAAAAAGTTTTGACCTAACGACTTTTTAAAAGAAAAGCCTTGTGCTTCAAGAATGCTTTTTAAATCTTTTTTGTTTGAAATTTCCATAATTTTCACCAACTGAATATATTATATATAACTAATACCTTTCTTTCAAGAAATTTTTAGATGACAAATTATGTTTTCTATGTTATAATAAAGAAAAATAAAAATCATTTGTAGGTGTTAATTTAAATGGATAACAGATATTTAGAAAATGTAATTGCCGAAATGCAGACTTTTTTTGATGAAAACGGTTTTTCGGCAACAGAAGACGGAATTTATAAAAACGGTAAGAAAGCAGTTTTGGTTGAATATAACGATGACCGTCAGATGTATATTTTAAAAACCGCCGACATCGCAGAAGACGGCAGTTTTGAACTGACCGAAGCAAACGCCTGGCTTTTTGATGACAGTCAAAACGCATCTGATGCCGTAGCAGTCGGTATTGATTTTACCTCTACCTTAAGATCTGAACTGGGCATTAAACATAAACGCTCTGCCACAGCGACAAGCGCGATTGACCTGCCAACCGCATCTAAAGACGGCAGTTACAACATCACTAATTTTACCAAAAAGGTGCTTGATGTTTTCCCCGTGCTTAAAGATGACTACAAGCAACATGTAGCAATTTACGGCAATTTCTTATACCTTAATTTCTTTGGTGAAAAGCTTGTTCCGCAAATAAAAGCTACCCTTAAAGAGAATAATAAAAAAACAGTTAAAAAAATGTTTAGTGTTTTTGAAAACGGATATTTGCAGGGCGACCGCGACACAGTTAACACAATAGTTGCCGTTATTGCCGCCGCTTGCGCAGATGATGAAGCAGTAAAAGAAAACGCAATTGCGGCATTAGGCGAAAACAAGCATTTTATTGACTCAATAATACAGTTTATTCCGATAGTTTCAACTAATAAAAAACTTAAAGCGGCTTTATTAAAATAAAAATATAAAAAGGTGGTTATTTTATGGAAATCTTTTTTATCATCGCTTTAGCAGTAGTTATACTTCTGGTTATTGTGGCTAATGTGCGTATAGTACCCCAAGCAACACAATATGTTATTGAGTTTTTAGGCAAATACAAATGTACTTGGGGCGCAGGAATACATGTAAAAATTCCTATTTTAGAGCGTATCGCCAACAAAATTACATTAAAAGAGCAAGTTATGGACTCTCCGCCTCAGCCGGTTATTACCAAAGATAATGTTACTATGCAGATTGATACGGTTGTTTTCTTCCGCATTTTCGATGCAAAACTTTACACCTATGGGGTTGTAAATCCTATCAGAGCGCTTGAAAATCTGACTGCTACCACGCTTCGTAATATTGTCGGCGAGATGGAGCTTGACGGCACGCTTACCTCACGCGACATCATCAACACAAAAATGGCGGAAATTCTTGACGAAGCCACCGACCAATGGGGTATGAAGGTCAGCCGCGTTGAACTTAAGAATATTATTCCGCCTGCTGAAATTCAAAACGCAATGGAAAAGCAGATGAAAGCAGAGCGCGACCGCCGTGAAACACTTTTACAGGCAGAAGGTCATAAAGCCGCCGCTATCACACGTGCCGAGGGCGACAAGCAGGCTATGATTTTGGCCGCCGAGGGTGAGCGCGACGCGCGCATAGCAAGAGCCGAGGGTGAGGCAAAGGCTATTTATCTTTCTAAAAAAGCAGAAGCAGACGGTCTTACCGCACTTAAAGAGGCAGGGGCAGATGCCGCTGTTCTTGAACTTAAAAAATACGAAGCTCTTGTAAATATGTCAAACGGCACTGCCGCAAAACTGATAATACCCACCGACGCTGTAAGCGCCGTTACCAACAACGCAATATTCAGCGAAACCACAGGTCTTGGTGATAACACAAAATCTGCGCCAAAGCCTA
>JBJFGD010000100.1:0-12743 GCA_051892355.1 Acutalibacteraceae bacterium
CTTTATCATTTCTTTAGGAAAATTATTTGAAAAACCGCCATACAGTCTTCCGTGATCTGCCATAACGGGATCAACAATCAATAAAGTATTATCACCGCCGATAATATCAATTGCCGAAGACACAAGCTCTATCTGTTCGATTGAACCAAGATAACCTGTATATATTGCGTCAAAAGTTAAATTCTCTTTTTTCCAATGGTTTGCAATAGGTAGTATATCTTCAGTAAGGTCGCGAAATGTATAGCCTGAAAAATCGCCCGTATGGGTAGAAAGCACCGCTGTGGGTATACCTGCGCACTCAATGCCTGCGGCAGAAATTATGGGCAAAGCCACAGTAAGCGAGCACTTGCCGAAACATGAAATATCGTGAATTGCAGCAACTCTTTTTTGCATCAATTATTGCCCCTCTTGAAAATATTTAAAATTAATTATATAATACATATGATAATATTAAAATAATCAAAATAGGAGTTTTTTATAATATCAGATGAAATATATAATTGATAATCAGATTGGAAAACCCGCATACCTGCAAATATACGAACAATTAAAAAAAGATATTGTAAAAGGTGTGTATTCATTAGGTGCAAAATTACCTTCAAAGCGTTTTTTATCAGAAGAACTGGGATTAAGTGTTATTACTGTAGAACACGCGTATGCTTTGCTTACCGATGAAGGATACATAGAACCTCGCGAGCGAAGCGGTTACTTTGTATGTTATAGGCAAGACGATACCTTTTTATCACCCGAAAAGCCAACAAAAACTTTTTTGCCGCACAGTCATATTGCCGACCTTGACAATGACTTTCCTTTTTCGGTATACGCAAAAACCATGCGAAAAGTTTTAAGTATATATGGCGATGATATTTTTGCCGCCTGCCCGTCAAGCGGGTGTGACGAGCTCAAAACCGCCATACAAAAATATTTGCAGCGCAGTCGGGGAATAAGTGTAAACAAAACTCAAATCGTTATCGGTGCGGGAAGCGAATATTTATATGGTCTTATAGTTCAAATGCTTGGTAAAAATCGCATATATGCGCTTGAAAATCCGTCATATTCAAAAATCGGTCAGGTGTATAGGGCAAACGGAGTTAAAACGCTATATCTTTCACTTTTGGCTGACGGTATATCAAGTGAAGAATTAAAAAATACTGTTGCATCTGTTTTGCACATAACCCCTTATCGCAGTTACCCAAGCAGAGTCAGCGCCAGCGCATCTAAAAAGAATGAATATATCAGATGGGCAGAACAAGAAGGCCGAGTAATTGTAGAAGATGATTTTGAATCTGAATTCACATTGCTTAAAAAGGCAGAAGAAACCGTCTATTCTATGTCGGGCGGCAAAAATGTAATATATGTAAATACATTTTCAAAAACTATTTCGCCGTCAGTTAGGGCAGCATATATGCTACTGCCCGAAGATATGGTTGAAACATATCAAAAAACAGTTGGCTTTTATGCTTGCAGCGTGCCGTATTTTAACCAGCTTGTCCTTGCCGAATTTATAAACGGCGGTGACTTTGAACGCCACATAAACAGAGTAAGAAGAAAAAGAAGACAGCAAATTATAAAATAATATTGCATCGTTGTTTACTTGATTTTGACTCTTTTATAAAGTATAATAAATCATAGCAATTTTATAAATTTAATTAAGAAAGCAGTGAAAAAATGAATCAAAAATACGAAGCGTTGTTCACACCTTGGAAAATAGGCAATGTAGAAATCAAAAACCGAATAGTTTTGTGCCCTATGGGCGGCACATCGTTATTTGGCTGGATGGAGCATACCGGCAACCATTTTGATAAAGAAGCCGCAAAGTTTTTTATTGAAAAGGCTAACAACAATGTCGGTCTTATTATACCGGGTATTGCGCCTATTCGCAGTACCTTTATGGGTCAATGGCTATATCAAAACAAAAAAATGTTTGTTGAGCTTAAAGACTTTATGGATGAAATCCATAAAACAGGCGCTAAACTGTTTGTACAAATCACCGCAGGTATGGGCCGTTCTTGGGCAGTGCCTACACCTCTTGTAATGTTACATAATATGCCCGTTGTACGCGATATTATAAAGCCAATCATAAATATTCCTTATCAGTCGGCAAGCCCCAGCGAATTGCCTTCTCGCTGGTCTGATAAAATGACCTGCCGTGAGATTACCGTAAAAGAGATAGAAGAAATAGTAGATGCTTTTGCAAAAACCGCAAAACTTTGTCAAGATGCGGGTGTTGACGGTATTGAGGTTCACGCTGTGCACGAAGGCTATTTGCTTGATCAGTTTACACTTAAATACACAAACCACCGTACCGATAAATACGGCGGCTCATTTGAAAACCGTTACCGTTTTGCTACAGACATTGTAAAAGCAATCAAAGCAACTTGCGGCAACGATTTCCCCGTATCACTGCGCTATTCGGTAGAATCTAAAGTTAAAGATTTCTGCTCAGGTGCAATGCCGGGTGAAGAATATACCGAAATTGGCCGTGATATGCAAGAAAGCGAAAAGGCTGCAAAATATTTACAAGATGCAGGCTATGATATGCTTAACTGCGACAACGGCACTTATGACAGCTGGTACTGGGCACATCCGCCTATGTATATGCCGCAAAACTGCAATCTTAAAGATGTAGCTCACATAAAGAAATTTGTTGATATACCTGTAGTATGTGCAGGCCGTATGGAGCCTGATGTAGGTGCTAAAGCCGTATCTGACGGTCTTATTGACGGTGTAGGCGTAGCCCGTCAGTTTTTAGCCGATGCTGAATGGGTTACAAAAATGATTGAAGACAGAACAGAGGATATCCGCCCCTGTATCTGCTGTCATAATGCCTGCTTTAATATGGCTCACTATAAAGGTGTTGCCAATGCACAGTCCATTTATGATGCCAGCCATATTGCTCGCTGTGCGCTTAACCCCACTGTAATGCAGTCTGACAAATATAAAATTGAACCCGCAAAGCAAAAGAAGAATATTGCCGTTATCGGCGGCGGTATTGGCGGTATGGAAGCCGCAATAGTCTGCGCTAAACGCGGTCATAGTGTTACTCTTTATGAAAAGACTAACGAACTCGGCGGCGTATTTATAGCAGCCGCCGCACCATCTTATAAAGAAAAAGACAAAGCATTGATCGCTTGGTACAAGCGCGAAATAGCCAAATACCCCATAACCGTAAATATGAATACCAAAATTACTGATGTTAACTCGCTTGGTGCCGATGAAGTAATTATAGCAACGGGTGCCGTGCCCAATCGCATACCTGTTAAGGGTGCTGAAAAAGGCATAGAAGCATGTGATTTCTTGCTTGGTAAAAAACAGGTCGGTGAAAAGGTTGTTATTATCGGCGGCGGTCTTACAGGCTGTGAAATAGCTTATGAGCTTTATTTGCAGGGCAAAAAACCAACCATTGTTGAAATGCAAAATGACCTTATTGTATCAGACAAAATATGTCTTGCAAATACAAGCTTTTTGCGTGATTTCTTTGCCGCAAACCAAGTGCCTACACATCTTGAAACAAGGCTTGTTTCTATTGAAGACGACTGTGTTTGGGTAGAGGATTTAAAATACAACAAGCAATTTAAAATTGATACTGACAGCGTAATACTCTCGGTTGGTTACAAACCCGCACCATTAGTAACCAAGGGCAAACACATTCATATAATAGGCGATGCCAAGGCAGTAGGCAATCTTCGCACTGTTATTTGGCAAGCTTGGGACATAGCTATGAAATTATAATCAAATATAAACTTCAAAATTATTATAAAAAGGAGTATGTTTTATGATATTGACCTCTGAACAGCAGGCAATACTTGACGGTTCAAAAGGCGAAACCATGGCCAAAGTTATGAAAACTATGGTTATGTACGGTGATGCTTTTGAAGCCGAAAAGTTAGTGCCTATCACTTCAAAAAATAACCACCTTGTAACATCATTTGGTTTAAAGGTTATGTCACCGGTTTATGACCTTATGCAGCAGTTACTCGACGCCGGTGTTATGTCGGATCAAAAATTTTCTGTTGACCCAAGACCTTTAGACAAAAATGTTCCCGCAAACTTTTTGCAGAATTTTGTATTTAACAACTTAATGTATACCAAGCAAGATTTTTACGAAGAGCAGCTTAAAAAGTTAGGTCTTTTAAATGATGATGCTTTCACCTGCACCTGCTATATGGATGAAGTCGGCAATAAACCTCAAAAGGGCGAAGTGCTGTCTTGGGCAGAATCATCTGCCGTAGTTTATGCAAACTCGGTTCTTGGTGCTCGATGCAACCGTAATTCAGGTATCATTGATATTATGGGTTCTATTGTTGGTTATGTGCCATACTTTGGTCTGCTTACAGATGAAGGCAGAAAGGCCGACTGGATAATCAAGATAGAAACCACTAAAAAGCCCGAAGCACAGCTTTTAGGTTCTGCAATCGGTATGAAGGTTATGGAAGATGTACCCTATGTAATAGGTCTTGATAAATGGCTCGGTACAGAGCTTGACGATGCCGCCTGCACATATCTAAAAGACTTTGGTGCGGCAACAGCTTCTAACGGTGCAGTTGGTCTTTACCATATTGAAAACCTCACACCTGAAGCAGTAGAGCTTGGTCAATCGCTTATTAAAGAAGATGCCAAAATCTATGTTATTGATGATGCCGAACTTGAAAGAGTTTATAAAAATTACCCCATTGTTTGGAAAAACAAAGATGCTAAGCCCAAGCTCTGCTTTATGGGTTGCCCGCATATGAGTCTTGAACAGTTAAAGACTTGGACCGATAAAATAGAGGCATCGCTTAAAGAAAGCGAAAATAAAAAGGTAGTTATTCCTACCGTGTTTACCGCAGCGCCAAAGGTGCTTGAGCAATTTAATAAAACCGAATATGCCGAAAGATTAAAGGCAACAGGTGTTATCACTTCATACATATGTCCGCTTATGTATATGAATAATCCGCTTTGCAAAAAGATGCCTGTTATAACTTCAAGCAATAAGCTGCGTACATATACAAGCGCACGCTACTACACCGATGATGAAATTCTTACCGCAATAACCAAGGGAGGTAAAACAAAATGAGAGAGTTTAAAGGCAGAATAATTACCCCCGGTACTGTTACGGCTACGGCTGTAGTATCAAAACAGGGCTTTAATACTTTGGCTTCTATGCAGATGGCATTGCAGTTTGGTGATAAACAAACTAAATGCGGCGACCAAAACAACCCCGATATCAACGGCAAACCGCTTTGCGGTCAGGCACTTTGCATACCGCAGACAATAGGCTCTACCACAGGTGGTTTGGTGCTTTACTGTGCCTGTGCTATGAAACGCCAACCCGCATGTATGCTGTTTGCAAATCACATTGATTCACTTGCTGCCGCAGGCGCAGTGCTTGCAGATGTTTGGGTAGATGACATAACAATGCCGGTTATCGACTGTTTAGGCGATGAGTTTCTAAATTATGTAAAAAGCGGTATGACAATCACCGTAAAAGAAGACGGAACTGTTGTTGTAGAATAAAATTAAAAAAGAATTAATTTAAACTTGGTGATATTATGAGTTTGAAAACACAGGTTTATGATTTAATGAAGTCATGGTGCGATACGCTGCTTGAAACACAGCTTGATATGCCGTCACAGCCTTTGCTTGACGGTGCAATACTTTGCCCCTGCTGTGCGCTTGTGCACGGCAGATGCGCAGATATGATTTTGCCGCTGGTACTGCTTTACAGAGAAACGGGTGAAGAACGGTATTTCACGGCTGCTAAAAAGCTGATTGATTGGACCGAGCATAATCTGCTTACCGAGCACGATGACTACCGTAACGACCTTGCTAACAGATGGAAAGGTACAAACATATTTTCAAGCCTTGCCATAGGTGAAACCTTACATAGATTCGGCGATGTTTTAGACAAAGAAACTTACAATAAGTGGGACAATATATTTCGCCGTCGCGCCAACGCGGCAATAGGTTTTTGTGAAAGAGAAAATCCGCATATAAACTATAACGCGGGCGCTGCTGCAATGTTTGCTTTCGCTTATAATTACACAGGTGAACAAAAGTTTTTAGAGCAGGCGTTAAAGCACGAAAAATTTTGCCGTGAGCATTTTGATGAGCAGGGGCTTTTCTTTGGCGAAGGCAAACCTCTTGACGGAAAAACCATAAAAGGATGCCGATTTATAGATATGGGCTACAATCTTGAAGAGTCAATACCGTTGCTTGTTATGCATTCGGTGTGGTTAAATGATGTTGAAAAGATTGATTACTATACTAAACGCGCTATTGACCATATAGGCTTTATGCTGCCTGACGGTGCCATTGATAACAGCTGGGGCACAAGACAAAACAAGTGGACCTATTGGGGTAGCCGCACCAGTGACGGTATGCACGAAGGTTTGGTATACATAGCCGACCGCGATCCCGTTATAGCAAAGGCTGTGCGCAAAAACTTTGAGCTGCTGCGTGACTGTACGGCAGAAGGCAGGCTTTACGGCGGACCTATGTATAAATCGGCAAACGAGCAAGCCTGTGTGCATCACGCATTTGACCATGCAAAGTCACTTGCAATTTTTTATCTTGAAATGGGCAAAGAATTCGAAAACTGTGAAAACGCAATATTACCGCGCGAGATTGAAGGCGTAAAGGCATATCAAAACGGTTATATTTACACCGTTACAAAGGGCGGTTTTATTGCCACAATAAACGCTTGCGATACGCACATCTACAGCGGCAGTGAAACAGGCGGCGGTGCCATAAGTATGCTTTGGAACAAAGATTACGGCGCTATTATGGCGGCAACTCCAAACAATTTTGTAACTACCGAGCCGCTTAATATGCAAATTCAACGAAATGTCGATAAAGAAATATGTCAGACAGCTCGTATAAACGGCTCTGATCTTGATAAAACGGTAGAGCTTACTTGTGATGATTACACAATTACCGCGCATAGTGATAAAAACGGCTTTGAAATCAAATATGATTTTACAGGCGATACTGTAAAAATCAGCGTTACATCAAATACCGATACCGAATATGTTTTGCCAATAGTAAGCAGAGGCGGAGACAGTGTAGATATATACAACGACAAAATCGTATTTAACAATATGCTCTGCGTTTCATTTGACGGTGAATGCTGCGTAACCCCAAACGGTGAAAAACGCTATTTTCACCCTGTGGGCGGATTCCAATACAAGCATTTAACTTTCCCAATTAAAGCAGATAAAGAATTAAATATAAAAATTAAAATTAATTAATAAGATGTGATATATTTTATATGCAGTATAAAAATCCCGCTATGTTAGTTTATTCTACCATAGCGGGATTTTTAATTATTCATTTATTGGTCGGACATATTGCCGACAAAGGGCATTTTTCACAATAGGTTTTTCGTGCGGTGCAAATATCGCGCCCAAAAAGTACTGTTCTGTGGCAAAAATCATTTGATTTTTCGGGCGGAAGCAGTTTGCGCATAGCATTTTCCACTTTAAGCGGGTCGGTAGTTTTTACAAAGCCCAAGCGATTGCAAAGCCTTATAAAATGCGTATCGGTAACCACTGCAGGTTTACCGTACACATCACCGCAGACAAGGTTTGCTGTTTTTCTGCCTACACCGGGCAAACGAGTTAGCTGTTCTATTGTATCGGGTACAACGCCGCCAAATTCGGTAACAATCATTTTTGCAATACCTACTAAATCGCGCGCCTTTGTTTTATAAAGACCGCAGGTTTTAATTAGGTTTTCTATATCCTCTACAGGTGCTTTTGACATACTGTCAGCATCGGGATATTTTTCAAAAAGCGCGGGGGTTACCATATTTACACGCGCATCGGTACATTGAGCCGAAAGCCGTGTCGCAATAAGCAGTTGAAAGGCATCGGTATAATTAAGCGAACAAATTGCCGTTGGGTAAAGCGATTCTAACCCTTCTACAGCTTTTAATACTCTTGTCTTCTTATCCATTGGCAATATCCTGTAACTTTAAGTCGCCTTTTTTAATAAGGTTAAGTTTACGCATACCTTCTGAAATTCCAAGACATACAACTGCCGGTAATACAAAATGCATAATAACAATTTCGAGCAGCGCCACAACAGGTGAAGTACCTGCTTCTACCATAGCACCGTAAGCCGCAAACTGACCTACAAGCCCTGCTGAACCCATACCGGAACCCACCGGTGTGCTTACCATTTTAAGCAGTGCCGACGATACAGGACCCAAAATTGCACTGGCTATAATAGACGGAAGCCAGATTATAGGCTTGCGCACAATATTTGGCATTTGAAGCATAGAAGTACCCAAGCCCTGCGCTATAAGACCGCCGACCTTGTTTTCGCGATAGCTGATAATTGCAAATCCTACCATATTACAGCAACAGCCTATGGTTGCAGCGCCCGCCGCAAGACCTGTAATGCCCATAGATATACCTATCGCCGCCGAAGATATCGGGAGCGTTAACAGTATTCCCATTACAACAGACACCACAATACCGCCTATTATAGGACTATTCTCAACATTTATATTTACAAGATTGCCAATCCATTTCATAGCAGCCGATATGTACGGGCCTACCAAATAACCTGCTGCGGCACCTGTAAGTATGCAGCAAAGCGGGGTCACAATAATCTCAAGCTTTGTTTTACCCGAAACCAGCCCGCCTATCTCAATCGCAACATAAGCCGCAATAAACGCGCCGAGCGGCTCACCCGGTGAACCTATTTTAAAGCTTTCTATAGCCATATTAGGAAACGCGCCTACCATACCTGCAACAGCGGCAGAAATGGTAGTAAGCGGCGAAGCCTTTAGTTTTACGGCAACACCTACGCCTATGCCCGCGCCTGTTATAGTCTTTGCAACATTACCCATAGCGGTAAAATATGCACCCACGGTATTATCGCCTATAATAGAGCCTATCTGACAAATGATAGTGCCGATTATAAGTGTAGAAAAAAGACCGTAAGCCATACCCGAAAGACCGTCAATAAACAGGCGGTTTAAATACTTTTTAATCATTTTTTCATCCTCCTTATTTGATGAATTAAATTTCAAATTGCCACAATTATAATATAAAGTTATTTTACAGTCAAGAGAAAATTTGAAAAACCTTTAAATAAAATAAATCCCCGAAAAATTCGGGGATTTTAATCTTAATTATTTATCACGCTTTTTAAATCCGCGTCTGTCACGGTTGCCGCCGTTTTTGCGTGGCGCTTCGTCATCAGCACCGTCTTCTACAACAGCACCGTTAACCTCTACAAGCGCATCACGGCGAGAAAGATTAATTCGGCCCTGATCGTCAATTTCTGTAACCTTAACAATAACCTGATCGCCTACTGCTACAACATCTTCAACCTTTTCAACACGCTTAACATCAAGTTTAGATATGTGAACAAGTCCTTCTTTGCCGGGTGCAATTTCAACAAATGCGCCAAAGGTCATAAGTCTTGTTACCTTACCGCTATAGATAGAGCCAATTTCGGGGTCATTAGCAATAAGATCGATAATAGAGATTGCCTGCTTAGCCTTTTCAATGTCAAGACCTGCAACGAATACATGACCGTCTTCTTCAATATTAATGGTGCAATCGCACTGTTCTTGAATAGACTGAATAACCTTGCCCTGCTTACCGATAACATCACCGATTTTATCGGGGCTGATGGTTGTAGTAAGCATCTTTGGTGCATAAGGTGACAACTCTTTACGAGGTTCGGGAATACACTTAAGCATTACTTCATCAAGAATATATTTACGAGCCTTGTTAGTCTTTGCAAATGCTTCCTTAATAATTTCAGGTGTAAGACCGTGTACTTTAAGGTCCATTTGAATAGCGGTAATACCCTTGTGAGTACCTGCTACCTTAAAGTCCATATCGCCGTAGAAATCTTCAAGGCCCTGAATGTCAACCATTGTCATAAAGTCGCCGTAAACGCCCTCATCGCCTGTGATAAGACCGCAAGAAATACCCGCAACGGGAGCTTTAATCGGCACACCTGCTGCCATAAGTGCAAGGGTAGAGCCGCATATAGAACCCTGTGAAGTAGAACCGTTTGAAGAAAGCACTTCGCTTACTACGCGGATAGCATAAGGGAATTCTTCAACCGACGGAATAACCGGCAAAAGCGCACGCTCTGCAAGCGCACCGTGACCGATTTCGCGACGGCCTGGGCCGCGTGAAGGTTTAGTTTCGCCAACCGAATATGACGGGAAGTTATAGTGGTGAATATAACGCTTGCTAACCTCTTCGTCAAGCCCGTCAAGCTTTTGCGCTTCACTGACAGGCGCCAAAGTAGCAATTGAGAGCACCTGAGTCTGACCGCGCGTAAACATACCCGAACCGTGTGTACGAGGCAATAAATCTATTTGAGCATCAAGCGGACGGATTTCATCAATGCCGCGACCGTCAACTCGTTTGCCCTCATCTTTAAGCCAAGAGCGAACGACATGCTTTTGAACAAGGTACATAATTTCGTCAAGCTTTGCCTCATTGCCTTCAAAACGCTCGTCAAATTTTTCATGAACTGCATCATATATAGGAAGCAAAGCCGCATCACGAACATTTTTATCATCGGTGTCAAGCGCCTTTTTTACATCTTCAATACAAAAAGCCTCGATCTCTGCCATAATTTCAGGGTCGGGATTGCTTGATTCAAACGCAAACTTCTCTTTACCGATTTCGGCAACTATACCGTTAATAAATTTAACGATTTCTTTGTTAACCTCATGGCCTGCCATAATACAGTCAAACATAAGGTCATCGGGAATTTCATTACCGCCTGCCTCTATCATAGCTACCAAATCGGCAGTTGATGAAACGGTAAGTGTAAGCTCGGTCTTTTCACGCTGCTCAAGTGTGGGGTTGATAACAATTTCGCCGTCAACCAAACCTACGCTTGTGCTGGCAATCGGGCCGTCCCAAGGAATATCTGAAACAGCGATAGCTGCTGAAACACCGATAGCTGCTGTGATTTCGGGTGAGCAGTCGGGGTCAACCGACATAACGGTTGCAACAACCGAGCAGTCATTACGCATATCTTTCGGAAAAAGCGGACGAATAGGTCTGTCAATGCAACGAGAAGAAAGAATAGCCTTTTCGCTCGCCTTACCCTCTCTTCGCTGAAAAGATCCCGGAATACGGCCTACTGCATACATTTTTTCTTCAAAATCAACTGAAAGAGGGAAAAAGTCAACGCCCTCACGAGGTTTTGAAGATGCGGTTACCGTACAAAGAACACTTGTATCGCCATAGCATGCCATAAACGCTGCGTTGGCAAGGCCTGCCATTTTGCCGGTCTCAAGACGGAAAGGTCTGCCGGCAATTGTTGTTTCATAAACTTTAAAGTTTTCAAACATTTTTTTCAATCTCCTTTTTAAAAATTTAATTTTTTATTTCAAGAGATTTTCCGTTTAGCAATAAAACCAATACCTAAATTAACTGCATATAGCTTATTAGGCACTCGTTTTACCGCTAAACAACAAAAAATCTCTTAACAAACATTTGTCATTTAACAAAATCAAACCGAGCAAATATTGCTTTGCTCGGTCTGTTTGTTACATAATTACTTACGCAATCCGAGCTTCTTAACGATAGCACGGTATCTTTCGATATCTTTCTTCTGAAGGTATGCAAGAAGATTTCTTCTGTGACCTACCATCTTAAGAAGACCGCGGCGTGAGTGATGGTCTTTCTTATGAACATCAAGGTGAGCGTTGAGCTCATTGATGCGATAAGTGAGAACAGCAATCTGTACTTCAGGAGAACCGGTGTCACCCTCGTGAACTGCATATTCAGCCATAATCTGCTGCTTTTGTTCGTTAGTCATTCTTTTTTCACTCCTTTTTTTAAATATTGTACGCCGCATTCCGAGCCAAAGGCCTTGAGTGCTCCGCTTTAGCGGCAGATGCCACAAGCACAGAATACGGTATTGCAAGCTAAATATAGCCAGCTTTGGTATTATAACACAACAATTACAAAAAGTAAAGACTTTTATTTTATTGATTTTAAAAAGAAAAAATTAATATAAATAGATTACTTGCCAAATATTAACGATTAATTCACAATTTTAAATAATAAATGTAATAAACTTGTTCTAAAGTACATTATAGGAGATGAGTTACTGATGAATGAATTTGAAAATAATAAAAATCAGGAAAACGGTACTGTTTCAGGCTTTGATGCGATAAACGACAATTCGCAAGAGTCAGGTTATACCGTAACGCCACAGGGCGGCTTTTATAACCGTAAATCAGAAGACATTATTCAGGACCAAGTTATAAATACTCCGCCTATAAATCAAGAAACACAGCAAGACCGACAATCAACCTACACAGAATATACAAATCAAAATACTCCACCCACATATTCTGAATTTTACAACGGTTATCAAAAGGTAAAAAAGCCTAAAAAGCCAAAGGCACCTAAAACCGGACACAGCACAGCGGTTGTTATAATTGCAAGTTTGCTTGCCGCTGTAATAGGTGCTACAAGCGGTATAGCAGTTGTAGGCTCTGCCTTTAAAAAAGAACAAGCTCAAACCGTTGCAAACACATCTGCTGCCACGGCGAATTCAACCAATGTAAATATAAATGTTGATGAAACCGCATCAAATATTATTGAAGCAGTGGCTGCAAAGGCTACCGACAGTGTAGTAGGTATTAGAACCACCACCTCGGTTGCAAACTTTTTTGGCGGCAGTCAAGAGCAAAGCGGCGAAGGCTCGGGTGTAATTTATACCTCTGACGGCTATATTATAACCAACTATCATGTAATAAGCGA
>JBJFGD010000100.1:12843-16554 GCA_051892355.1 Acutalibacteraceae bacterium
TTTATGAATGGAGAAAAGAAGTATGAAAAAGCATATAAAATTATTTTTACGCATACTTTGTGCCTTGCTTTGCTTAATTGTACTTCTTTCAGCAGGATCAATTATTCACAGCTATAATCATAACTGCATAGGTGAAGACTGCCATATTTGTCAAGCCATTGCTTTTTGCAAAGACGGTCTTAATTTGATGACATTATTCTGCTTTGGCAGTGTGTTTGCGGGCGGATTTGTTAAGTTATTGATTATTATGAAATCACTGTTTGGCATTGCGAACAATAAATCTAATCTTGTTGCATGCAAAGTAAAACTTACATCTTAATATTGTATATTTTTCAAGTTCTTTAAGCTATCGGAGCTCGGTTTGAGCGCCCGATTTTTGCGCATTTTAAATACTTTTGTTTGCGCTCAATTAAAGGGCTTGTTTTTTTGTGTCTGACTTCAAAATTAAAGGTGGATAAAAATGATTAAAATAAAAAATGTTTCTAAATGCTTTGCCAATGAAACTGCTATTGATTATCGCGATATTGAATTTGAAAAAGGGAAAAGCTATATGCTTTTAGGTGCTTCGGGCTGCGGAAAATCAACCCTTCTTAATATGATTTCGGGTATACTTTCACCCGAAACAGGCAGTATTGAAATTGGCGGCGTAGATATGACAAATAAAAGCCAAAAAGAAAAAGATAAATTTAGAATTGAAAATATAGGATATATTTTTCAGGATTTTAAGCTTATTCCTGAAATGACAGTTATGGATAATATTGCTATTTTGCGTCTTGAAAAAATAGATATTTCTGAAACTGATAATATTCTTAATGCGCTCGGTATTATTGATAAAAAGAATAAAAAAGTTAAAAATCTTTCAGGCGGTGAAAAGCAACGAGTTGCTATTGCAAGAGCCATTGTTAAAAAGCCCGAAATAATATTAGCAGATGAACCTACAGGCAACCTTAATTTTACTATCGGCGAATCGGTTATAAAGCAACTGATAGATATTTCAAAGGGTAAAACACTTATAGCGGTTACACATGATGAAAGGCTTGGTAAATATTTTGATTGCATAATAGATATGAACCAAATGACAGGAGGTAAACGCGATGTTTAAGTTTGCCTTAAAAAATATGGCAATTAAAAAAGTGAAAATTGCCCTTATAGTAATTTCAATTGTTATTTCTGCCTGCGTAGGTATTTTGGCGTACAACATTTCAGAGCAGATAGACAGCGGCTTTAAAACAACCGCAGGATATTATGATATGATTATAGGACCGTCGGGCAGTTCAACACAACTTGCTATGAACACAATGTTTTTCACCGACAGTCCGCTTGGTACCATATCATACGAATATGTTGAAAAACTTCAAAACGATGAACGGGTTAATAAGGTTGTTCCTTTTACCATGGGTGACTCATATAACGGAGCAAAAATTGTAGGCACAACACCCGATTTTCTTGAAGGCAAGTCAATTACAGACGGCGAAATGTTTGACACAGCCTTTGAATGTGTTATAGGAAGCGCTGTTGCTAAAAAATACAACCTTGAGCTTGGCTCAAGTCTTATTACCTCGCACGGTCTTTCCGAAAGCGGATATTCACACGAAGGAACTCCGCTTACTGTTGTCGGCATTTTAAAAGAAACCAAAACTGCATATGATAATGTTATATTTACACCGATTGAAACCGTTTGGCAAACTCACGATCACGGTGATGAGGAAAGCGAAGATGCTGTTTTAGATGAAAATACAGAGGATGAACAATCCGATTCACACGAAGTTCATTCTGAAGAAGAGCATAATCACGCCGAAGGCAGTGTGTGTGCAATTCTTGTAAAAAGCAAAAGCTTTAACAATTATAACGCGCTTTCATCAGAATACAGCGAAGATTCTAAATTGCTTGTCATTAACCCGTCAGAAGTGTTAAGAGAAGTGCTTGAAAATGTTGATATGAGCACACAAATTGTATATATACTTTGCGTGATTATTTTAGTAATGAATATCTTTATAATTTCGGTAATAACACTGCTTAATATGTACGATTCAAAGAAAGAAATTGCCCTTATGCGCCTTATAGGTATAGGAATGAATAAGATAAATCTTGTTTACATTATACAAAACGGTATTATCGGTTTGATTTCAACATTATTGGCATTTGCCGCTTCAAGATTATGTCTTGTGCTTATGGGTGAATATGTTGCATCAATGGGAATTGTTCTTGACTGTGCAAAAATTTATCCTTTAGAGCTTGTGATTATGGCAGTTGTTTTTGTAATCAGCGTTATTCCTACCGTAATATGTACCGTAAGTATGTCTAAAAAGGATGGTATATCTGAATGAAAAAGTTATCCATAATATTCTTAACAGTTATAATGATGGTGTCAATGTTTACTGCTTGCGGTGATACCGATACTAAAAATACGGCTACGAATGCCTTAAGCTTTTCACAAGCAAACAGTATTGAATCTATGAAAAAGCTTGATGGGCAAAAAGTAAGCATTATAGGTTATATGTCTACACTTTCGCCTATTTCGGGTGATTTTATGTATCTTATGAATTTGCCGTATCAAAGCTGTCCTTTTTGTGTTCCCAACACAACGCAGTTATCAAACACTATGGCGGTTTATGCCGGTAACGGTAAAAGTTTTGAATTTACCGACAGGGCAATTAAGGTTGTAGGCACCCTTGAGTTTGGTGACTATACCGACGAATACGGTTATGAATATTCATATCGCATTAAAGATGCCACTTATTCAGAGGTTGATACCAGCGAAATGAGTGAAAAACTACAGCTTTGGCAACAACTTGCTTCAACAGATGCAATATCTGATGTTTACAGTATGTATGAATATGTAAATTTTGTATGCTTTTGGCCGGAATATACCGCTAAATTTGAATCGGGTAAAGATTACCTTTATCCAAACGATGCACTGCAATTTATTCAAACAGACGGCGCACAATATAACTACGGTTATGCCGACGGATATTTTGAGAGTTTGATTTCTAAAATAGAAGAAGTAAATAAAACCGAATTTTCAGATCTTGTCGACAACATCAAAAAGGCTAAATTACTTACAGAAAAAGCTTTAAACGCCCTTGAAAACGGTGAATATATAACCACAACCGAATATTCTGATACTTTCGGTGACAGCAGAAGTCAATATAAAATGAACGATTATGATTCATATAAAACCGAAATGAATGAAATTTATAAAGAATTCTCTGCTTGGTTAGCCGAATGGGAAGTATAATTTACAATTAATTAAAAAGCATATAAAAAATCAGCTCTGACCGCAAAAAAGCGATTAGGGCTGATTTTTTCATGATAACTACCCAACTATTTGTAAATTTTCATCAAAAACCGTAAACTGAGCATCAAAGCCTTTTGCTATTTTACCTTTTGTGTCAAGGCCCATAACTGCGGCGGGTGTCTGCGTCATCATCTTTACTGCATCTGCAAGTTCAATACCCGCTTTCACAGCGGTTTTAAGCAGAACATCGCTTGTTGCAATACTGCCGGCAAAGGCAGATCGGTCTAGCAGCTTTGCGACTCCGTCTTCTATAACAAAAGGTACGGGGCAATCGGTGTATTCTTTACCATCTTCGCCTATACCGCCGGGTCTTAGCGCATCGGTTATAAGACAAACGCGGTCTGTACCCTTGATTTTTACAATCATTTTAAGCAGTTCGTGCGGCAGATGGCAACCGTCTGAAATAGCCTCGA
>JBJFGD010000101.1:0-4084 GCA_051892355.1 Acutalibacteraceae bacterium
TTTACCCATAAAAATATGCACCTCCAAAAGTGTCTAACTTTTGGGGTGCATATCATTTTAAAGCAGTGCGGTTTTTTCGTATGCAGATTAATCAAAAAAATCTTTAATTTTATCAATAAATGATTTTTGCTTTTTATAGTTTTTTTCATCGGTTGCGTTATCAAATTCACGCAGTTTTTCTTTCTGTGATTTTGAAAGGTCGCGCGGCACTTCAACTGCAATCTTAACATATTGGTCACCTTTGCCCGAATAGTTAAGGCGCTGAATACCTTTTCCTTTAAGTTTAAACTCATCACCGGGTTGCGTACCCTCGTGAATGGTAAACTTAACTTTGCCGTCAAGGGTAGGCACTGTAATTTCAGCACCTAATGCAGCTTGGGCGAAGGTTATAGGTATTTCACAGTGAATGTCGTAACCGTCACGCACAAAGATAGGATGGGGGCGAACATTTACACTTATGCGAAGGTCGCCGCTGGGTCCGCCGTTTACACCGGCATCACCGCCGCCACGCAGTGATATAACCTGACCGTCATCAATACCTGCGGGTATTTCTACTGTTTTTTCTACTGTGTGGCGTATTCTGCCTTTGCCGGCACAGGTATGGCACGGTTTGTCAATAATTTTACCCGAGCCGTGACAGTTGTTACATACCGTTTGCGTCTGAATTTGACCAAAAGGAGTTCTTTGAACCGAACTTACTTGACCGCTGCCGTGACAAATCGGGCATGTTTTGGCACTTGTGCCTTTTTCACAACCGCTGCCGCCGCAGTCATGGCAGTTATCAATTTTAGTAACCTTAATAGTTTTTTTGCAACCCTTAGCCGCTTCTTCAAACGAAATATTAACCGATGCAGAGGCATCATTACCTCTGCGCGGTGCGTTGGGGTTAGACCGTCTGCTGCCGCCGCCAAATCCGCCGCCAAAGAATGAACTGAATATATCGCCTAAATCGCCGAAATCTCCGGTAAATCCGCCGCCGTAGGCTCCACCGCCTCCGGCGCCGAAGTTGGGGTCAACACCTGCGTGACCGAATTGATCATAGCGTGCGCGCTTTTCGCTGTCTGACAGTACCTCATATGCCTCATTTACTTCTTTGAATTTTTTTTCGGCAACCTTATCATCAGGATTTAGGTCAGGGTGATATTTTTTTGCTAATTTTCTGTATGCTTTTTTTAACTCGTCATCAGATGCTGATTTGTCAACACCCAAGACTTCATAATAATCTCTTTTTTCTTCTGCCACAAGAATTCTCCTATGTAGAGTGCGGGTTTTTCCCTTTACTCTAATAAATAATGAAGATTAAAATTAATAATTATTGTGCTTTTGCGCAACAAAACTTTATATTGCCGTTTTGTTGCGCAAAATACAAATTATTTGCTATTGTTTATTAATTTTTGCTGTCGTCAACATCGGTGTAGTCTGCCTCGTAAACATTATCTTGAGGCTGACCGTTTTGTTCAGCACCGCCCTGAGCTGCCTGTTGTGCTTCGGCTGCTGCTTTATAAACCTTTTCGCTTACAGCGTAAAGTTCTTTTTGCAGATCCTCTTGCTTTGCTTTTATAGCATCTATATCTTCGCCTTTAAGTGCTTCTTTAAGAGCATCTTTAGCAGCTTCTATCTTTGATTTTTCATCAGCTGAAAGCTTGTCGCCGAGTTCGGTGATGGTTTTTTCGGTCTGATAAATCATCTGGTCTGCATTGTTGCGAACATCTACCGATTCACGGCGTTTTTTATCTTCTGCGGCATAGGCTTCGGCTTCTTTTACAGCCTTGTCAATATCTTCTTTAGACATATTGGTGTTAGAGGTAATGGTGATATTGTTTTCTTTACCTGTGCCAAGGTCTTTTGCAGATACATGAACAATACCGTTTGCATCTATATCAAATGTAACTTCGATTTGGGGTATACCGCGTGGAGCAGGAGCAATTCCGTCAAGGTGGAATACACCGAGAGTTTTATTGTCTTTGGCAAATTCGCGTTCACCTTGTAATACATGTACTTCAACCGAAGTCTGACCATCGGCTGCGGTTGAGAATATCTGACTCTTTTTGGTAGGAATAGTGGTGTTGCGTTCAATAACCTTTGTAGAAACGCCGCCCATTGTTTCAATACCGAGTGAAAGCGGTGTAACATCCAGAAGCAATAGACCTTTAACATCGCCGCCTAATACACCGGCTTGCAATGAAGCACCGATTGCCACACATTCATCAGGGTTGATGCCTTTGAAAGGTTCTTTACCCATAAAGTTTTTAATAGCTTCTTGCACTGCAGGAATTCTTGAAGAACCGCCTACCATAAGCACCTTGTGGATTTCAGATTTATCAAGACCTGAATCTGAAATAGCCTGGCGAACAGGTCCCATTGTAGCTTCTACAAGGTCTGCTGTAAGTTCGTTGAACTTAGCGCGGGTAAGAGTTGTTTCAAAGTGCTTAGGACCGGTTGAGTCTGCTGTAATAAAGGGTAGGTTGATATCTGCGGTTGTCATACCCGAAAGGTCAATTTTTGCCTTTTCTGCAGCTTCTTTAATACGCTGCATAGCCATTTTATCGTTTGACAAATCAATGCCCTGTTCAGCTTTAAAGGTGTTTACAATGTAGTCCATAATTCGCTTATCAAAGTCGTCGCCGCCAAGCTTGTTGTTACCTGCTGTAGCTAATACTTCTTGTACGCCGTCACCCATTTCGATAATAGATACATCGAATGTACCGCCGCCAAGGTCATATACCATAACTTTTTGGTCGTCTTCTTTATCTATACTGTAAGCAAGAGCTGCGGCTGTAGGCTCGTTAATAATACGCTTTACTTCAAGACCGGCAATTTTACCAGCATCTTTTGTAGCTTGACGCTGTGCGTCGGTAAAGTAAGCAGGAACTGTGATAACAGCCTCTGTAACAGGCTGACCGAGATAGCTTTCGGCATCTGCCTTAAGTTTTTGCAATATGATTGCAGAAACTTCTTGTGGTGTGTATTTTTTGCCGTCAATTTCAACGGTATAGTTTGTGCCCATTTCGCGTTTTATTGAGCTGATTGTGCGGTCTGGGTTTGTGATAGCCTGACGCTTTGCAACCTGACCTACCATTCTTTCGCCTGTTTTAGAAAATGCTACTACAGACGGTGTAGTGCGTGAGCCTTCTGCATTTGCAATTACTACAGGCTCGCCGCCTTCCATAACGGCTACGCAAGAGTTTGTTGTACCTAAGTCAATACCAATGATTTTTCCCATGATTAAATCCTCCTAAAGATTTGTGTTTTTGTGATTTTTTGTTTTTTGACACGGCATATTCAAATTTTGCCGGTCTATCAATTTGCAACCTTAACCATAGCGGCTCGGATTACAGTGTCACCTATTTTATAACCCTTTTGAAGCACTTCTGCTATAACATTTTCACCTGCATTTTCATCTTCTATATGCATAACTGCTTCGTGAAGGTTGGGGTCAAATGCATCGCCTTGTTTAGCGATTTCTTCAATGCCTAAATTGCCTGCAATAGCCTGAAACTGTTTGACTATCATTTCAATACCTTTAATATAGTCGGCGCTGTCGCTGTTTGCCGCATCGGCACGGTCTATATTATCAAGTATCGGCAAAAGTTGTTTTATTAAACCGGCTTTTGCAAATTCTGCAACCGATGCTTTTTCACGCTCGGTGCGTTTTTTAAAGTTGTCAAATTCGGCGGCTGTGCGCATAAGCTGGTCGTTTTTTGCTTCAAGTTCAGCTTTTAAACTTGCAATTTCATCGTCTTTTTTTGACTTCTTTTTTTCTTTTGGTTGAGTAGTGGTTTTAGATTCGCTTTCAGAAGTTTGTTCTTCTGTTTTAATTTCTTCGCTCACTTTTAATCCTCCATATCATTTACCGCATCGGTTATAAGAGCGGTAATTTTATTTGAAATATATTGCACACTTGGAATAATCTGCTCATAATCCATACGGTCAGGACCTATTATTCCAATATTGCCGCAAAGCACATCTTTGCAGTAATATTTGCCAACCACCATAACAATGTTTTGAAGTTCACGGTACGGTGTGTCACTGCCAAAAATAACCGAAGTTTTGTTTTCGGCAGAACCTAAAACATCTAACACGG
>JBJFGD010000102.1:0-4052 GCA_051892355.1 Acutalibacteraceae bacterium
TAAATGCGTTTGAAATACAAAGCCCTACTGTTATAGTAAATACAGGGTTTATTGACGACGAGCGTACCATATCGGGATTATTACCGGTAGCACGAATAGCAAGACCTAACTTTGTGCGTAAGAAAAATGATAAAAATACTATTACTGCAGCCACAAAAGCTATAACAACAATAAGTTTATATTGCTTTGCTAAAAAAGTACCCTCGAATAAATCTTTAACCTTTGTAAACACAGTTTCGGTTTTATTCATGTTAAGCAGCGAAGTGTTACCCATTACTGCAATATTTACCGAGTAAAGCGCGGTGTTTACAATAATGCCCGAAAGCAGACTGTCTATACCCATTCTGGTTTGCAAAAAAGCCGTTATAAAGCCTGACAGCATACCTGCCCCCATTGCCGCAGGTATAGCAAGAAACGGATGACCGGATATTGCAACTACAGCGCCTACGGTAGCACCAAGTGTAAAGCATCCATCGGTGGAAAGGTCGCACACATTAAGCATTGAATAGCTTAAAAACAGTGCCAAAACTGTAAGTGAACTAATAAGTCCTAACTCTAAAGCTGTCTGCCCCAGACCTAATATTGTGGCTATATCCATCATCAAAACTCCGTTTAAGTAATAATATTTGAGGTAAACCTTATGTTAAATCTTCAAAGCTGTCAGCAGTGGTGATTTCATTAACAGCGGTACAGTAGGGTTTAAATGTTTCTGCAACATCTTCAAACTTAAGACCGAGCTCTTCGCATATATCGGTGTTAACAGTAGCAGTACCGTTGTCAAATGTCTTAACTGCCATTGTTGCAGTGTCTTTTTTATCAATAAGAACTTCAGCTATCATATCTGCGGTTTCGCGGCCTAAATTTGCATAGTCAACGCCATAACCCAGAAAAGCACCGTTAAGAGCAAATGAGTCAGCGCCTGTGTAGTGCTTGATACCTGCCTTGCTAAAGGTTTCATAGATTGAAAGTTCGGCTGTCATAATTGTGTTGTCGGTAGGTGTAAACACAACATCAACACCATCGGCTACAAGAGCATTTGCTGCAAGCATAACTTCATCAACGCTTGTTCCTGTGCGCTCAACATATTCAATATTTTTATTGTCAAGGTATTCTTTTGCATCTGCAATAGGTGTGGCTGATGAATCCTGACCTATGTCATAAAGAAGACCAACCTTATCAACATCTTGATCGAGTGCAAATATAAGATTCATAATAGAATTTGTATCAAGATAATCAGAAGTGCCTGTAATATTAGCGCCGGGTGCATCAAGCGACTCTACCAATTCGGTTGAAACAGGGTCAGAAACAGCAGCGAAAACAACCGGAATATCGGTATCTTCGGTAGCAGTCTGCATAGCCATAGCAACGGGTGTTGCTATACCAACCATAAGGTCAACATCATCGGCAATAAAATCTGCGATTATCTGTGACATTACATTTGCATCTGCATTGCAGTTATCATAAGAAATTTCAAATTTAACATTCTTTTCTTCTTCAATTTCAGCAAGGCGGTCTTTAATGTTGTCAACTATCTGATTCAAAGATGCATCGTCAACATAATTACATATACCTACTTTATAAACATTTGAATCTTTGTCGGCACTGTTGCCGCAAGCAGCGAGAGAAAATACCATCATTATTGCAAGAACTAAACTAATTATTTTTTTCATTTTAATCGACTCCTAAAGTAAAATTTTTAATAGTATAAATTATAGTTTGGTTAAATGTTAGATTTTAATTTGAAAGTCGCCATCGTTTAGTTAATAATTTCATAAATATCACCCTTTAATAAAAATAATAAAAACTCCTGCCCCTATATTACATAGGGACAGGAGTTGTAATAACTAATTCCTGCGGTACCACCCTGATTGATGAATGAATCATCCACTCTGCCTTGCACCAATATGCAAGCTGTACTGTAACGGGTACATGCCGTCGACTACTACTAAAGCACACGCTCTTTCGGTCGCCCTCATAAGTCCATTCGCCTTAACATTCACTGCTGTCATTTCACCGTCGACAACTCTCTGAAAGCTTCAAATTAAGGTTACTACTCTTAATCATCGGTTTATCTGTTTTTGATATAATAACACCATTTAAAACATTTGTCAAGTATTTTTTTGCCAGACACTTGAAAAAATCTTTAAAATGTATTATATTATACATTATATAACTGATCGTTAAATAATGTTAATTTCCCTCGGAGGTTTTTAGATGTCAAATTATTTAAATATGAACAAAGATGAATTAAAAGCGGAATATACTGTCGCAAAAGCCGAATACGAAAAGTTGCGATCATTACATCTTTCGCTTGATATGTCGCGCGGTAAACCGGGCGCTGATAATATGGATTTAAGTGAAAAGATGTTTGACCTTGTAGGTAATGACACGGGCTTTAAAAATATTGAAGGAATTGACTGCCGCAATTACGGAGGGCTGGACGGCCTGCGCGAACTAAAAAATCTTTTTGCCGAAGTCTTAGGGCTTTCGCCCGACCAGATTATCGTTGGCGGTAATTCATCGCTCAATATGATGTTTGACACCATAGCACAAGCTATGACACACGGTTTGGGCTCAGAGCCTTGGTGTAAACAAGAAGGGCTTAAATTTTTATGCCCCGCACCCGGTTATGACCGTCACTTTGCCATAACTGAATACTTTGGTTTTGAACTTATACCTGTAAAGTTAAACTCTGACGGACCGGATATGGACACTGTTGAAGAACTTATTAAAGACGAAAAAGTAAAGGGCATCTGGTGCGTACCTAAATACGCCAATCCCGAAGGCATTACATATAGTGATGATGTTGTACGCCGCTTTGCACGGCTGAAACCGGCTGCAAAAGATTTCAAAATCTTTTGGGATAATGCCTATTGTATACACGACCTTTATGACGAAGGTGACACTCTGCTTAATATTTATGAAGAATGCGTTAAAGCAGGAAACCCTGATTTGCCTATAATATTTGCTTCTACCTCTAAAATCAGTTTTCCCGGCGCAGGCGTTGCGGTAGCGGCAGGCAGCCCTAACAATGTAGCCATTTTAAAAAGCAGAATGAAGTTTCAGACAATCGGCCCAGACAAATTAAACCAATTGCGTCACGCAAGAATGTTTAAAACGGCCGATGACCTTTACAATCATATGAAAAAGCACGCCGATATTATTCGCCCAAAATTCGAAAGCGTTCTTGATGAACTTGATGCGCGCATCAAAGACACGGGTATTGCCCATTGGACTAACCCGAAAGGCGGTTACTTTATTAGCCTTTATGTGTTGCCGGGTTGCGCTAAACGCGTTGAACAGCTTTGTGCAAATGCCGGTCTTATTTTAACACAGGCAGGTGCCGCTTACCCTTACGGTAACGACCCCGACGATTCTAATTTGCGCATAGCACCCACCTACCCCAGCGCTGAAGAAATAAAAACTGCTGCGGTTATTCTTTGTTCGGCAGTTAAAGTGGCGGCTCTTGAAAAGCTGATTGCTGAAAAGACAAAATAAACTAATTTATTTGACTTTATCATTCTAATTTAGTATAATATACAAATCATATTTATTGGAGGATTCAAAAAATGAAGTCCAAACGATCACACAAGTCGACCTTTTTTGTAATCTTCGCTCTGATTTTAGCACTAACCTACCTTGCTTTCTTCGGGGTTGAAAATTACTACGGCGACACCAGACAAGTTTATGTAAAAGGTGCAAGCGATATCCGTTGGGGTATAGACATCAGCGGCGGTGTTGAGGCTGTGTTCTCACCCGATAAAGAAGATGTTGAAATCACCGATAACGATATGGAATCGGCCAAAGCGGTTATTGAAACGCGTCTTGTAAACAACAATATCACCGATTATGAGGTTTATGCCGACACATTTAATAAGCAGATTATCGTCCGTTTCCCTTGGGCAGCAGATGAAAGCGACTTTGATGCACAAGCGGCAATTCAAGAACTCGGTGAAACTGCAATGCTCACATTCTGCGGCGGTCAAGATAACACCATACTGTGACCTTTTTCACCCCGCCGGAGCCCAGCACCTCCTCCACCACCTGGCGCA
>JBJFGD010000103.1:0-4040 GCA_051892355.1 Acutalibacteraceae bacterium
ATATAGGTGCGGTTATTGATAACCATGTTTCAAATGAAGCAGATATTACTGTTGTATGTCGCAAAGGTCTTGAAATCAAAAACACCGACAATACAATGACCCTCGATATAGACCAAGACGGCAGAGTAGTACTTACAGGTTTTCCTGAAAAAATTGAAGCAGAAGAATGGCGCAGTATGGGTATATTTGTGTTCAATCGCGAAATGCTTATTGAACTTGTTAAGAATTCATATGAAAATGGCGGCCAAAATATCAGTGAAGATATAATTTCATCAAATATCAATAATCTTAAGGTTATGGCTTATGAGCATAGCGGTTATTATGCCATTATGGATTGCATGAAAGCGTATCGCCGTGCAAGCTTTGATTTGCTAAAACCTGATGTAAGAAAAGACCTGTTTAATACAGACCGTCCTATTTATACCAAAACGCGTGATGATATGCCTACTCGCTACGGCACTCAATCGGTGGTAAGCAATTCGCTTATAGCTGAAGGTTGTATTATTGAGGGTACAGTTAAAAACAGTGTGCTTTTCAGAGGCGTTAAGGTTGAAAAGGGCGCTACAGTCGAAAACAGTATTTTGATGCAGGGCGGAATCATTGGCGCTAATGCTGTGCTTGACAATGTGGTTTCAGACAAAAATGCCGTTATAGGTGACGGAATGATTATTAAGGGAACAGATAAAAAAGCATTTTTTGTAGAGAAAAATCAGAAAATTTAAAGATTATTACACAGTTTAGGAGTTTTATATGAAAGTTTTATTTGCTACAAGTGAGGCGTATCCGTTTGCAATGTCGGGCGGACTTGCCGATGTTTCCGGGGCGTTGCCCAAAGCGCTTAGACGCAAATTTGTGGGTTGCCGCGTGGTTATGCCTCTTTACGGCACTGTAAGCCATGAGTTGCGAGAAAAGATGACCTTTATATGCAATATAACAGTTCCTGTTTCTTGGCGGCGCCAGTATTGCGGTATATTTGAGGCTCATTTAGACGGTGTTATATATTACCTTATAGATAATGAGTATTACTTTAAGCGTGATATGCTTTACGGTCATTATGATGATGCCGAGCGTTTCGCCTTCTTTTCGCGCGCTGTGCTTGAAATAATTCCGCACATTGGCTTTACACCCGATATTATACATTGTAACGATTGGCAGACAGCTATGGTGCCTGTTTATCTTAATGAGTATTATAAATATGATGGGTTATACAGCAATATAAAAACTGTTTTTACCATTCATAATATACAATATCAGGGCAAATACGGCATGGAACTTTATAATGATTTGTTAGGTCTTATTCCCGGCCGTGAAAGCCTTGTTGAATATGACGGTTGTGTAAATATGATGAAGGGCGCAATACAATGTGCTGACAAGGTTACAACTGTTTCGCCCACCTATGCGCGTGAAATATTAGAGCCATACTATTCATATGGGCTTGACGGCATACTTAAACAGTTCACCTATAAGCTTACGGGTATTGTTAACGGTATAGATTATGATGTATACAATCCCGAAACCGACCCGCTTATCTTCAAAAATTTTGATGCTAAAAGTGTTAAATATAAAGAATATAATAAAACCGAGCTTCAAAAACAGATGGGGCTTCCTGTTCGCGGCGATGTACCTGTAATAGGTATGGTAACCCGACTTGTAAAGCATAAGGGTCTTGAACTTGTAAAGCGTGTGTTTGAAGAACTGCTTCAAGCCGACTTGCAGTTTGTAATTTTAGGTTCCGGCGAGTGGGAATTTGAAAATTTCTTTTATGAAATGGCAAAAAAATACCCTCAAAAAGTGGGGCTTAAAATCGGATTTGACGGTACGCTTGCACACCGCATTTATGCAGGTGCAGATATTTTCTTAATGCCCAGCAAAAGCGAGCCGTGCGGCCTTGCTCAAATGGTGTCTTTGCGCTATGGTACCGTGCCTATAGTGCGAGAAACAGGCGGACTTAATGATACCATTACCGACAGCGGAAATGGAGAGGGTAACGGATTTACCTTTAAAAACTTTAACGCACACGAAATGGAAGATGCCGTTTGGCGTGCTATTGCCGGTTATAGAGACAAAAACGGTTGGGATATACTGCGTAAACGCGGTATGGCATGCAACAACAGTTGGTCGGCATCGGCAGGTGCGTATATAGGTCTGTATAAAGAACTTATAGGTAAAAAGTAAAAAAGAAGGGTTGCTGCATTAAATTTCTTAATGCAGCAACCTATTTGATGAGGTACATATATGCCAAGCATTATTGAAATAATTAAAACCGTAATTTTAGGTATTGTTGAGGGAATCACCGAATGGCTTCCGATAAGCAGCACAGGCCATATGATTTTGGTTGATGAGTTTATGAAACTAAATGCCCGTGATGAGTTTATGGACATTTTTTTAGTGGTTATTCAACTTGGTGCTATTCTTGCGGTGGTTATACTGTTTTGGAAAAAAATATGGCCGTTTCATTTGAAAAAGACACAGGTGAAACCGTTTTTTGCAAATGAAGGCGGCAAACTTTCTGTTGCCAAAAGGCTATGTAACAACTATATATATGTTGATAAAATTCTGCTTTGGGTAAAAATTCTTATAGCAAGTGTGCCTGCCGCCATTATAGGCCTTGCCTTTGATGACCAGATAGATGAAATGCTTACGGGTGATATGCGGGCTTTTGTTGTAGCGGCGGCACTTATAGTTTACGGTATACTTTTTATTATTATAGAAAATATTAAAAAAAGTGAACATATTAATGATGTTAACGATATGCCGTATAAAACCGCCCTTTATATAGGCCTTATACAGTGCTTGTCGCTGGTGCCGGGCACTTCGCGAAGCGGCTCTACTATATTGGGTGCTTGCCTTTTGGGCACTTCACGAACAGCGGCAGCAGAGTTTTCGTTCTTTTTAGGTATTCCCGCTATGTTTGGCGCAAGTGCAATAAAACTTATAAAGTTTTTTGCCGACGGTCTTACATTTACAGCTTATGAACTTGTAATTTTAGGAATTGGCTGTCTTGTATCATTTGTTGTATCGGTGTTTGCTATAAAATTTTTAGTATCATATATCAAAAAACACGATTTCAAGGCATTTGGTATATACCGAATAATTTTAGGTATAGCGGTAATTTTATATTTTGCTTTAACAAAATAAAAAAATACTTGATTTTATTGTATTTTATGTTATAATAACTTTAAGGTAAGATTTTAGAAAGGTGAGTGGGTTTTCCCGCTCACTTTTGTTTTGGAGGAATGATAATGGCAGGTATAGCCGAAAAGGTGTATGGTCTTGTTAAAGAAACGGTAGAATCATGCGGTGTAACGCTGTGGGATGTACGCTTTGTAAAAGAGGGCGCATCACATTATTTGCGTATTTTTATCGACAAACCTGAGGGTATAAACATAAATGATTGCACCGATGTGTCACACGCGGTTGATCCCATCATTGATGAGGCAGACCCTATTGACTGCCCTTACTATTTAGAAGTTTGTTCACCGGGTATTGAGCGCGAACTTACACGCCCCGAGCACTTTACCGCAAGTATAGGCAAAACAGTAACGGTTAAGTTGTTCAAAGCGCTTGACGGTAAAAAAGAATTTATCGGTGTGCTTAAGGCTTATGACGGCGGTATAGTTCTTGAAACAGAAAACCGAGATCTAACTTTTGAAAAAGGCAGTTTTTCAAAAGTATGCATATCTGAAACACTTTAAAATTAAAGAAGAATAGAGGTAATTGAAAAAATGGCACGAGCAAAAATGACAGCAAAGGAAAAGAAGGACAACAAAGAATTTTTTGAAGCTCTTAAGTTTATGGAGCAGGAAAGGGGTATTCCCCGCGAGTTTATCGCTGACAAAATTTCAGAAGCTATTACTGTAGCCGCAAGAAAAGATTATGGCGGAAACGATATTGTTTCTTGCTTAATAGATTTTGAAAAAGAGATATTTTTAGTCACTGCACGCAAAGAAATTGTCGACGAGGTTGAAAATCCCTATACACAGATTTCGCGTGAAGATGCCGCCGCTATTGATGCAAAATCGGTTGAAAACGGCTTTATT
>JBJFGD010000104.1:0-4007 GCA_051892355.1 Acutalibacteraceae bacterium
AAACCGATAAATGCGAGTTTAAAGACTGTAAATACACGGCATCTAATAAGGCACGGCTTACATATAAAATAGTTGTGTGTAAAAACGGCGAGTGCGACTGCACAGTTGACGGCGCATTGACTACGCTTAACATCGCAAGTCAGTTAGAAAAAGAGCGCTATGAACTTCGATTTAAAATGAACAATAAAATGTACAATTAAAAAACCGTATTACAAATTCTTAGGGGTATAAATTGCAATAAAAAAGGGAACGAAGAAAAAATCTTCGTTCCTTTTTTTATTTGTGTTTAGTTTATGTGGGTTGGTTATCCTGTGCTACAAGTTTGATATTTTTAACCATCTTGTTGTATGCCGATGCGGTAATCTTACCCATATTAATTCCGTCAATGCTGTACTGATATTGAGTTTCGTTAACTTTGTAAAATTCAATTACGGTATTAGAATCATCATAAAAAGTGAATGTGATTTTACCTGCAACTTCTGCAGAGGTTTCTTGAACAGTAAAGTCACTGCACTGAATACCTACAAAATCAGCATAAAAGCTCTGGAAATATGATGCGGTAATTTCTTTTTCGCCAACAAGTATGTGGTAGTTCTTGTTTGAGTTTTCATCCTCTTCGTATGATATATCAAACTTTACTTCGCCATCACTATCATTAAACTTAAGCATTTTAACATCGTTTATAGAATTCATAAACAGATTTTTATAATAAAAATCTTCAGGTTTAAGACTTAAAAATGCAAATGCGCTGGCGGATACTTTGCGAATCATAACAGCACCGTCATAAATCACAGCACAATATTCATCGTCAACCTTTGATATTTTAAAGGTACGCGATTCACCGTCTATAGTCATAGATACTACAGCATCGGGATTATCAAGTCCGAATTCTTTGAGTGTAGCATCGGTTATATCAAACGCATAAGCACCTGCAACAGTAACTTCATTTGAGAAAAGATTAACGATAGAGGTTAAATTATCGGCGTTTGCATATCTTTCTATAGGAGTAGTAATAAGATACGGAACCAATGATGCCGAATCAGTATCTTTGGGATTATTGATTATTGTAATCATATCGGGGAAGAGTGTGCCTGACAAGGTAACCGAATCAAAGTATGCATAAGCACCGTCTTCGCTCTTATTGTCAGATGTGTCTGTAGTAAAGGTTGTTGTGGGAATAGAAGTTTTATCTGCAAGGTCAAGCAAAGAAAACTCAAAACTTGAAAATGCAGTTTCAGGTGCTACATAGATTGTGTCTATACCTTCAACCATAAGGTATGAACCAAGTCCGTCGGGCGATTCATCACCTATTAAAAATGTGTATGGATCGTGGCTGTCAGACTCAACCTTAACTTTAATTTTCGGATTATCAAATCCGCACTCGGATGCGGTTTTTGTTGTTATTTCGCGTATAGCGGTAACACTTGCCGCTGCTGAAATAATTGAATTCATTGAAGTGTTGCTGAGCTTTGTGATGTCAACACCCTCAACACACCAATAGTCGGTGGTCTCGGTTTCGCCGTCATCGTTAGTAGCGGTAATCTGCTGCGTTACAAATTTGAATTCACCGTTTGAATTGGTTACTGTAACGGTAGTAAATGCAGTTGAATCGGTGTCTATTACTGTTATATCTTCAAACACAGAGCTTGAAGTTTCCTCATCACTCATTTCGGGAATAAGCTTTATAACGGCGATTGTGCCTCCGATTAATATTGCCACCGCAAGGCATGCGGCAATGATTGAAGTGATTCTTTTTTTACCGTTTTTCTTCGTAGCCTTATCATTATGTTCTATCGGAGCAGAAAAAACGGTGCTTTCTTCATCTGAAACCGGCTCTTTTGAAACCGACACCTCGCTGACTGTATCGTCAGCGGGTGTGGTCTGTTCTAAATCGTTTTGTTCTTTTTCAAAAAAATCGCTCATCGTGAGTCCCTTCTAAATATAAATATAAGAATGCCTGCAATAATAGTTATTATGGGCAGAGCGAACATAAATATGGCAGTTACTATACCGCTGCTTTTATCAGTTACTGATGAAGCAAAGCTTTGGTTAGTGATAACCTTTGATGTAAAGGTCATTCCGGTATCGCCTACATGAGCCGCACGGTCGGTGCAGGCAAGAGTTATATCTTGGTTGCATAGATCACTGTAAGAAGCCCATGTTGACTGAACATATTCAACTGTAGAGAATGCCATAACATAACTTGTAATATGATTGTTTTCACTGTCATAGTCGCTTTCAACCGACTGAATTACACTGTCAAACTGCTTTTTATCGTCATCGGTGTAATCAGCCCAATCGCTTGATGAACCTATTGGAGCTACAACTGTAGAATCAAGTGTTTGCATTAATGCGGTTGCAGTTCTTTTGGTAGATGATGTTTCGCAAACATTCATAGGTACATTGTAATCTGCGATAGCATAAGTAAGATTTGCGGTAATATCATCATCTTCAAGTGAGGCTGGGTATATACCTATTGTTGAAGGTTCGCCCTGAATATGGTTGTTGCTGTTAGTTTCGAATAGTATGCCTTCGCCTACTGAAATGCCCCATTGAGTTAAGAATGAATAAAAATTCGGAAGTGCAGGGCAGGTAGCATCTGCAAAGAATATCAGGCCTTTGCCTAATTTGCCGTCATTATCAAGAAAATCTGCTATAACATCAAGTTCGCTGCCTACAAAGTCAATTGATGGCGCAGATATGATAATGGCATCATATTCGTCAGAAATTTCATTAATAATCGGATCTGCAATTTCGGTAATGTCATAGTTGTTAGTTGTAAGCAATTCTGTGTATGCCGAAGTGTAGTTGTTTTCGCTGTGTCCCGAAAGAACGGCTACTTTTTTGGAATCGGAGCTTGTTACATATGCGATAGCACTTGTAAGTGCGGTTTCAAGCTTGTTTGCTGTAATTGATGTAGAAGCATAATATGACGAACCAGAACTTTCGCTCATAACATATATGTCATCAAAGCTTAAAACCTTTACACGCTCTTTACCGCTGGCTTTACTTGTTACTATAATGTCACCGTAAGAAATATTATAAGATGAGTACGATGTTGTGATTGCTGTAAATTCGGTCGACTGGGGGTCTACATATTTAACAACAATATTTTCACTGTAAGCCGGGTATTTTTTTATTAGATTTACAGTCTGTGTGAAGTAATCGGCTTCTGCGGTAGCATAATAATAATTCTGTGCGTAATAATTCATATAGTCAGCATATTCTTCTTCGGTAGCGCAGATTGTGACATTTACTTCATATTCAAGATTTTTTAAGTATTCAATATTTTCTTCGCTGATAGAGTTCTTTTGGTCGCTTGTCATATCAAATTCAAGATTAAAGCGGCCTGCAAGCGAGCCTATAAGCCAGTTAAATGCTATAAGGGCAACAAGCACAAGTGCGGTGATAGCAAGTGAATATCCGCCTCTTTTAAACAGTGCCTGATTTTTAATTTTATTACTTTTATGTTTCTTAAAAAATTTACCTATATTTGAAAAGAAACCGCCTATAGTTTTAAAAACATTTTTCTTTTCTTTAACCTCAACTGTTTCATTGTTAGAGGTTTCAATTATTTCATTTATTTTCTCATTATTATTGTTTTCCATAATTTTAAACCTCCTTAAGACCATCTTCTCTTTTCGAGTGAGCGTTCAGTTAAGAATATAAATGCTGCTGTAATACTTACAAAATAGACAATATCTTTAATTGCAAATGCCTGATTTCCAAAACTGTCAAGAACACTTACAAAATCCATTCCGTTTAATAAATTAACAAATTGCTGCACAATCCAAGCCAACGGTTTTTGATACCAAACAGTAGCCGAAGGCACTGTGATTGAACTTGCAAGACTGCCTGAAATCATAACAAATATATTGATAACAAGCGTGAATATAATTGATATTATAGGACTTTCGGTAAGCGATGAAATAAACATACCTATAGAAATAAGCGACGCACCGAAAAGCATTATGCCTATAAGTGCATATATATAGTAGAACAGATTA
>JBJFGD010000105.1:0-3994 GCA_051892355.1 Acutalibacteraceae bacterium
AGTAAAAACTGCCGATACACTCTTGTCACTGTATAAAAAGTCATCGTACGCGAGTTCTAACCCCGACACACCGTGACCGCTGCTATCGGTATAGCCTATAATATGACAGGCAGAAAGATGGCTTGGATTGTGTAAGTAAACTTTTGCCGTAACAATACCTTCGCTTTGTATATCACTGTCAACTGTGCATATGGCAGGTTTATTATTTTTAAGTGCTTCAAGGGTAGTTTCAAGTGGCTTTCCAGACAACACTGAACTAATTTTCAGTATGCCCTTTGGTGTAGGCGATACTGCGGCTATATTTTGGGTATCTGTATTGGTAAAAGGTACCATATTGCAATCATATATTGTGCCGCGCAGTTTTGCAACCTGTATTCGGTATGCCGACTGCTGTGCCTGAATTTCGCTGTAATTCCCTGTTGCGATTACGGCTGTACGAAGTATACATGACAGCATAAGCATCATAATAAGTAAAAAACACAAAACCGAGCGAGTGGCAAACACCTTACCAAAAAAACTATTTTTCAAAATAATCACCAAGCATATTATTGACGGTGATTTAATTCATAATGCATACAAAAGCACAAAAAAGAGACCCGAAGGTCTCTTTTTTTACATTTTAGTCTTGGCCTGCAGGATAAACAATACCCATTGACGGATCATTTAGATCCTGATAAATACGCACATAATCTACATACATATTGTGCGGCATTGTTTCGCCGGTACAAACCTTTTCTGCATCCATATTAGGATAATTTAAAGGTGTGTAAATCATCAAGTCAAAAATAATACTATGCCAGAAGTTATAACCGACACCGTTATTATTTCTACTTACATCTTCACCGTTTAAATAGTCATAGCTCGGGTCAAGATCAAGGTCAAGATAACACTTACCATCTATGTAGAACCAGATATGTTTAGATGTATAGAAGAAACTGTAAGTATGATAATCTTTTTCTAAACTTTCAAGCTCTTTTTCATCAAAATAGTAATTCCAATTGTAGTTTTTGTCTGAAGCAGCCACATAAGCAATTGTGCATTGAGAACTACCCGAATTGTATTCAGGGCGCTTGAACTTGTTGTAAATATCAATAGGCTCGCTACCATCTTTAAAGTCAAGATATACCGGACGACGAGTTGTCAAGCCTGCCTTTGAACTACCTTCTGTAGCTATAGCTCTTGCCAATTCGGCTTCAGTGATAGGCTGTTCAGCACCAATATTCTTATACCACTTGTGAATTGTTGTTGTCAAGTGGTCCAAATCTGAGAAAGACTCGAAAAGGTCAATTTCAATATCCCAAACACGGTTTTTGTAAACACCGTAACCGTCGTTTGTATCATAGTTTGGAACTTTACTTTCAATTTCTTTAGATATACCTGTTGACAATGTCCACAATGCGGGGAAAGCACCGCGTGCATAAGGTATACGCGCACGGAATTCAACATAACCGTTTCTGAAAAGCATTTCATTGCTTGATTCGGTAGAGCCGCTTATAGCATAACCCACATCAGGATTAGATTCAGAATAGTAGCGGTCAGCAGTTAGTCTTAATCTGCCGTTTTCAACATTCTGAAAATGCGGATCGTCTAAAACATTAGCTAAATCTCCGCCCTCTTTATGGGTGTTCAAATGCCATTTGTCGGAATCGACAAACATGTATCCATCAAATTCATCACCCCATACATATGTGAGGTTTCTGCCTTCAATGGTAATGTTAGTCGTAAAATCATCCTGTGTACCGCTTAAAACGGCTATTTTGTCCTGTTTAATTTTAACAGTTTGGAACCAGTCAGAAGCTTTTTCAGCCATTGCAAAGTTTTTGCCTTCAAATATGAGGTCATCGCCCTTTACATTAACAGCAAACTGATTTTCTGAAAGTGAAGTTTTATAGAAAGCAGTATCACCTACAAGAATTTGCTTGTCAGCATTAGCGGCCGGATCATTGTCTGCAACTACATTTAAATTAAGATTGTAATTATCTTTAAAGTATGTAGCCAAGTCATTAGCTGTAGGACGGTTAAACAACTGTGAATGTGAATAAACTATGACATAATCGGAAGTAAGCGAAAAATCAACATATTCATAATCAAATTCAGGAAGGAATGTTTCTACATATTTGGCTTTCTTTATTTCAGGTAACGGTCGTTCGGGAAGAGTAAGTTCATCTTCAGTCTCATTGCCTGAATCATTATTGTCGGTTTCATCGCCGTTAATATAGATTATGGTATTTTCGCCGTTTGTTTCTTCATCGTTATTCTGAACGATGACCTTTTTCTTAACAATAACCTTTTTCTTTTTACTTGAAGTTTTTTCAGAACAACCTACAGTTGCCAAAAGCATAAGAACTGCAAGCAAAAAACAGATAATCTTTTTTAAAGATATATTCTTCATGTAACCCATCCTTTCTCTATTAGTCTTCAATTACTTCTACAAGATTTTTTCTTGAAATAACAGCAATTACTGCACAAATCATTATCGCAGAAACAAGTGCTACAACAGTAACTGTGCTGTCGCTTGTGTTAGGTGATGTTAAACCATTGGCACCGGCACCGTTGCCGCCTGTAGTTTGTATGCCATTGTTAAGGTTTACCACACCGCTTATAGGAGTAATCATAATGTCATCAAAATAAAGGCTTGAATTACCTGTTGCTCTAAGAGATACCCATTTAGTTTTAGCAGTAAATGAGTATGAATACTGTACCCATTCGCCTACCTTAAGTCCTGTTGCCACAGCCATAGGCTCTGAAGCAACCTCGGTATCTAAATAAACAGGTTTTGAATTATGAACAAGAGAAAGTAATGTTGCGGGATTGCTTGCATTGTCAGTAGTTAACCAGAATGTCATTGTGTATGACTGACCCTCTGTTAACATATCTTCATAATTGAGCAATAAATCTGTATTTTCAGAAGAAGTGCCTAAAAGATGCATCGACTTACCGCCCTTATGAACATATTCACTCTTATAACCGCTTTTAATACCGGGTTTATTTAATTCCCATACTTTATCGTCACAATCCCACATAGTATTAGGATAATTTTCAAAGTTCTGCATTATGCCCTTAGGTTCCCACTCGGCATAAAGAACCAAGTTTCTGGGCGGTTGATAATCATAAGGATAAAGGTATGTAAGGTCAGAGAAGGTATGCCAACCCTTAAACTCATAACCCTCACGAGTAGGTGTAGGTAATGTAATTTTAGAATACATCGGAGCTACTATATCATCTACTACAACTTCTGATGTACCTGTAGAGAAGCTAAGTGTAGTTGAAGGTGCAGGGAAACCTATGCAAGAGAATTTTTCAAGTTCTTCAGCGGTGCGGTGTTTAGCAAACACGGTAAGAACAGGTGTACCGCCCTCAACAGTGCGCCATGTGCCGCCATCACCGATTTCTTCTTCCCAATCAAGACCTTCCATTGTAGTCTTTGCGTTTTCACCGGCAAACAACTTTGGATTAGCAATCTTTTCAAAATATGTGTTATACATACGGTATAACGAGAAGTAATATGTTTTATATGCTAAAGTGCACCAATGTTCTAATGTAGAACGCCAGTCAGAGTTAGAAGAACCGCCTGCTGGTCTGTCGCATGTCAGCGGTATTGAAACACAATGATATATACGGCTGCCAAAGCCCCAGTCGCTACCGATAAGACCGCTTGTTGAATCACGAGCGCCACCTTTAAGCGAACCGGTAAATATGCAGTTATCCATAGTAAATGTACCACCGGTAGTAGCTATAATACCACCAACGGTTTTACCTTGAAGATAACATGTGTGATCAACAAAGCAATTTTCTATAACAGGAATTCTTTCTGCATATGCAGGGTCTTTTGTAATTCTTTCGGTTTCGCTTCGGCTGTGGGTAGGCATTTCAATATCATTATCCCAATCGACAACCATACCAACGATACCGCCTATAACCTCTTGCTCAAGTTCTAATGAACCTAACAAATAAGCTTCAGACAAACCTACATTTTTAATTGTGCCTTTTTCAT
>JBJFGD010000106.1:0-3914 GCA_051892355.1 Acutalibacteraceae bacterium
CAGAACAGTTGCTTACAGAGAAATTATTTGCACAGAAACCTAATATAACACTTGCGCTACCATATTTACCGTCGTTGTAAACTCGCTTACCCGAATTAACGCCTTCACCTTCGCCATAACCCTCTTTGTCTTTTTCAGGGTCTTCGTCGGCGATATTTACCATATATGAATTTCTAAAATGAACATTTTTAATGCTTGCGCCTTCTGCTGCTTCGGGCAAAAATGCTGCAAAGCGATAGCCGCGCGCATACAAACCGTAAATATAATGCCCGTCGCCGTCAAAATTGCCTGCAAATTCAGCAGGATAAAGAAAATGAGATTCATCTTCATACCAATTGTTGAGTGTGGTCATATCAAAACCGTATGTTCCCCACTTATCATAATTGGAAATATCATTAAGATAAATATCATTAGCTAACTTGTAATATGTAGCCTCGTTGTTTGCGCTCTTACCGAAATCGTATACCATTCTAAACAACTGGTCGCCGTTTGTAATGATATAAGGATTTACCGCAGAACCGTCACCGTCACTAAACTCAATAGCAACTTTAGTGCTGTCATAACCGCCCCAATATTCAATGTCGGCAGGTGTTTCAGCCACAGTTGTAAAATCTACACCTATAAAGACTGAAAAGACAGATACTACCAATATAGAGAATACCGAAAGAAAAGTGATAAGCTTTCTTCCTATACCAATAGTTCTTTTCACCAAATTCCCGTCCTTTCGTTTTTGTTTATGCTAAAAGATTATAAAACCTCTCTATGCCGCCCCAAAAAAAGGGGGCGGCATAAATACATTGTAATTTTAAATCAGAACAATATGTGTTACTGATTATTTAAGTCCTGTATTCTTTGCAACATGCTTGTTGAAGTTATCTACCGCTTTGTCAACTGCGCTTGAAAGAGCTGACAATGAAGATGCTACCTGACTGGGATCACCGAAAGAAATGTTATAAACATCCCACTTTTTAAATGCGCCGCCGGTGATAGTTTCATTCATTGTACCGGGGTTACCGTTTGTATAGTAAGGTGTGTAACCTGCATATTTGTCAGAATCTGTTTTAGTAAAGTTAAAGAAGAAGCTTTCAGCCTCATCAGATATAAATGCAGATGATGTATTGTAGTTGCCTACATCAAGATAATAACGCAAGAACAAACCTGCGGCTACAGGGTTTTCAGAACCGCGTACAAGGCCCCAACCCTTAAGCATACCTGTAAGATAAGGCTTTTCGCCCTCTTTCCAAGAAGGTGCATAGTAACAACCTATATCGTTCCAGTTAGCTGAGCTGTTTGAACCGTTTTTCTTAAGTGCCCAACCAAGTGCAGGAACAATACCAACTTTTCCGCTGTTAAATTGAACAGTACCTGAGTCGGTTACAAAACCGTCTTTACGCCACTGTGCCATTTTTGTCATTGCATCTATAAACAGTTTATCGTTAATACCGTTTGTATATTTACCGTTTTCATACTTGTAAATTCCGCAGCCTAAAGTACCAAGCACATGATCGGGTTCAAAATAACAACCATAAGCACCGTCAAGCTTTTGTACAGACTTTGCAATTTCAGCAAATGCATCCCAAGTCCACTTGCCTGCCTTGTCATACTCTTCAGGAGTTGTAGCACCTGCGCGTTTAAGAAGGCTCTTGTTATATATAATGCAAATACCTTCATTCCAGATATTGCCTACAGTATTGCAAAGATATGGCTCGCCGCCGAATGTTGTGGTTTTAAACATATATTGATCCCAAATGGGGTCTGAGTAATCAAGCTTTGCTGCAGTAAGTGACTGCATAATAGACATTACTGCCGGGAAGTCACCGTTTGAACGAATGCAATCAACTGTTTGACCTGATGCTATCATACCGCCAACTTCAGTAACAATATCGCCTACGAGTACTTCGTCAACTGTGATGCCGTACTGTTTTTCAAAACTATCAACTACAGGGCCTGATTCATCTTCTTTAGAAAGAATTGTTGTAGCAAAAATAATCTTTGTACCGCGATAATCCTCAGGATTAACACCGTTAGAAGTATTAGTATTTGTATTTGTTGTGTTATTGCCGTTACCGGTACCGCTGCTATTACCGCTGCTGCCGCCGGTGCCGTCAGTAACAGTATTGCCATCGGCATCTACATAAATTTCATTGTCAACATAAACTATACCGCCTGAAGACATTTCTTCTTCACCGCTTTTACAGCCTGCAAGTGCAAACACTAAAACCAGTGCCATTAAAAGCGCAATAATTCGTTTTGTTTTGTTAAACATTTTCAAAACTCCTTTTATAGTTATTTAAGACTGTTTATCAGCCTTATAATATTTGCATCGTAAGATGCATGTAAATGGTTGATTAATATGTAATATACAACCAAATTATCACAAGTTAATTATAATATATATTCTTTTAAAAAACAATGCAAATTTTACAATTTGTTTATTAATACTCACTGACTTTTTGTAGGTTTTTTTAGAAATCTTATAAATATTAACAAATATAGAAATTTTTAGTAAAATGTTTGTCAGCAAGTCGTTTTTATATAAATATTTTAATATAAAATTACGACTTCAAACATTATAGAACGCAATACCCTGCTTACGGTTTAAAGCAGGGTATTGTAATCTTTGATTATTATACAATTATGGTTTAATCAATTTTTCTTGCTTTGTCAGCAACCAAAACCACTGCACTAAAAAGCACTAATATAGCAACAACTTTAGGCATAACACTTTCACCGGTTGCAGGGCTGTTATTGCCTGTGTCGGTGCCAAAGCCTGTGCCGGAAGAAGCGCTGCCGTCATCGCCGCCTGCTACACTGCCGTCAGGGTTAAGACCTACTTCTGCAATAGCAAAGAAACCAAAATAGTCTGTTGTTACAGAAGCAGCTATTAACTTTTCTTCATCTTCTTCAACAGCAGTAATAAGCTTTGTATCAAGCATTTTTGCCGTGCCGTTTTCAACATCTATGTAATAAATAGCAATATTTTCGTCAAGAGTTTTAGGAAGCGCCATAGTTATTGTAGCTTTGCCGCCTGCTGCCATACTCTGACTGGGTGAAATTTCATAAGCGCTAAAGTTTTTAACATTTAATGTTGCAAGGGCTTCTACAACAGCTTCACGGTTTAAATTATCTTGAGTAATTTCAAATATATCGGTAATTACATCTTTAGTAAATGCATTTGTTGTTGCAGTAACGGCAACGGTTTCATCTTCATTGGTATATGCATAATCAAATGTTGAGTAATTGCAGCCAAAGCCTTCGGCATCTTCACACCATTTGTATACACCCTCATATGATTTATCGTCGGTTTCAAGTATATGCTCTGCATAATCACCCTTGCCGCATGTCGTGCAGTTGTACCAGTGACCTACTTTGTCATAATCATATACGGGATTTCCGTTTTGATCAAGATCAACATAATTATGACCGAGTTTTGGAATTATTACAACATCTTTAGTTGTCGGAACCGTTGCGTTAGCATCTTCAAACACCAAATCGCAAACTGTGCATCTATAGTGCATATAACTGCCCTCGGTTGAACATGTTGGATCAGCAGCTTCTACCTTTACAATTTTGTTTGTATCATGGGGACAAGTCCAACTGCATATATCACATACTGCATCATCGCCAAACAAATGTGCTTCATCTTTTGCAACTTCATACAAACAAACGCTACACTTGCCGCTGTGACCGTTTTCACCGTCATCAGTATACACAATGTCGTGTGCAGTTTTAGTTATTTGGGTTTGACAAACTTCGCAATATGTCCAGTGATTTTTGCCGTTCATACCGTAAACCAAATCACCGTTTGAATCTCTTAATTCAACATGAGCGCCTGTTGCAGCAATAATAACAGATTCTTGTGATACAGCGGCACTCATAGGTGCCATTATATCATCAGTAAGGAATATTTTGTT
>JBJFGD010000107.1:0-3909 GCA_051892355.1 Acutalibacteraceae bacterium
ATGCTATGGCTTTGTGCGTGTTGTTTATAGGCGTTACAGGTCTTTTTGAAGAAAATATAAATACACTCATAGTAATTATTTCGTCTGCCTTTGGTGCCGTAATAGGACAGGCTATAGACCTTGACGGTCTGGTAAATCGGCTTTCTGAAAAAATTGAAAGCAAATTTAAAAAAAGTCAAGACGAAAGCGGCAAAATTGCCGAAGGTTTTGCCACAGCAACATTGCTGTTTTGTGTTGGTGCTATGACTGTGGTGGGCTCAATCGATTCAGGTATATCCGGTGATAACACCACATTATATTCAAAATCTTTGATAGACTGTATTTCTGCTGCTGTTTTTGCGTCTTCTATGGGGTTGGGTGTTGTGTTGTCCTCGGTTGCGGTATTGATTATTGAGGGCGGGCTCACACTGCTTGCAACGGTAGTACAGCCGGTTCTTACAACCAGAGTTATAGCACATATGTCGGTTATAGGTTCACTTCTTATTATTGCAATTTCTCTTAATATGTTAAAAGTTACAAAAATCAAAGTGATGAACATAATACCCGCAATTTTTTTGCCGATATTATTTTGCTTATTTATGTAGGTGGTAAATATGAAAGAAAAAACTAAAAGGCAAAAAGCCATAATACGCCGCCGTATTTTTATATCAAGCATAGCGGTAGTTCTTACGGTTTGTGTAGCCGCGTTGTGCTTGTTAGTAAGTGTTATTGTTAAAAGTGTAAAATCAGATGATAATTCGCTAGGCAGTACTTCAAGTACAAAATCAGAGCAAACCGAAAACAGTTTCGATGAAAATATTGACCCAAATCGAGTTGTAGCAAGTGCTACTGTGGTAAATACGGGTGATATAATTTTGCATAGCACCGTGCTTGACGGCGCAAAAACTGCCGATGGCGGATATGATTTTTCTGCATTTTTTACCGAAACCGAAAGTTATTTTAAAGCCGCCGATTTAGCAACTGCGAATTTAGAGGTAACTTTAGGCGGCAGTGAATCTGGTGCCTATTCGGGCTACCCCGCGTTTAATTCGCCTGACAGTCTGCTTGATACAATTAAATCAAGCGGTATCGGTTTTTTAACCACAGCAAATAACCACTGTTATGACACAGGTATTTACGGCCTAAAGCGCACAGTAGGGCAGTTAAAAACCAAAGGTCTTGAGTTTAGCGGTACAAAAGAAGCCGATTCAGATTCTAAATATACCGTTAAAAATGTAAACGGTATAAAAATAGGTATGGTGGCATACACCTATGAAAATTCTTCACCTGCAGGGCAGAAATCAATAAACGGCAATGTGATTGCAAGCGAGGCAAACAGCCTTATAAATTCATTTAATTACGACCGAATTGATGAATTTTATAACGAAGCTAAATCGGTAGTTGACAATATGAAAAACGACGGCGCCGATGCAGTAGTATTTTATATGCATTGGGGCGAGGAATATCAGCTATCGGCTAATACATGGCAAAAATCCATAGCGCAAAAGTTGTGCAATATGGGCGTTAATGTAATTGTAGGCAGTCACCCTCATGTTGTGCAGCCTATAGAGCTTCTTCATTCAGAAGACAGTCAAAATACTACAGTTTGTATATATTCAATGGGTAATGCGATTTCTAATCAACGGCAAGAAATAATGAATCCCGAATGTACCACCGGTCACACCGAAGACGGCGTGTTGTTTTATTACACATTTCAAAAATACGGCGACGGCACAACTGCACTTGTCGGTGTTGATATAATACCGACCTGGGTAAACAAATACAGGGGCGGAAGCGGTTATCAGTATACAATGTATCCGCTTGAAACCGCAAATATGGCTGAAAACTACGGTTTTGATGCAACTGCTCTTTCAAAAGCCAAAGCATCTTATGAACGCACCAAGCAAACAGTATCAGCAGGGCTTACCGAATGTCAGACGGCGCTTGGCTGTGATATTCGCTTTGCGAAGTAGGTGCGGTTATGTTTAAAAAAATTGATATTTTACTTGCAGATATTAAGGTTAATATAGAGTATAAATATGATTTTATGTATGATTTCTGCAAAAAATATATTATAAAAAACAACGGCGGTGCCGATGTTTATGCAAAAACATCAGACCAAGCGGTAAAAAAAGAAAATGAGGCTGTACCGTCAGCGCCGATAGAAGTTTGCGAAAGCCTTTGCATTTACCGTGATATTGCAGAAAAATTGCCAGACTTTAACAGATTTGTTTTTCACGGCGCGGCAATAAAGTGTGACGAAAACGGATATATTTTTACGGCACCAAGCGGCACAGGAAAAACAACGCATATAAATTTATGGAAAAAATATTTAGGTGACAGGGTAGATATAATCAACGGAGACAAGCCTATAATTAAATATGACGGCGGGTGTACCGTTTACGGCACGCCCTGGTGCGGTAAAGAGGGTTTACACAAAAATACAAGCGCGCCGCTTAAGGCAGTTTGTGTATTAAAACAGGGTAAAACCAATAAAATAACACAGCTTAATAATAATACGGCAGTCAATTATCTTATGCATCAGGTGTATTTGCCCCAGCGTGAAAACGCGCTCGATAAAACATTAAAACTGATTGGTAATTTAATTGAAAGCGTACCTGTTTATATGCTTGAGTGCGATATATCGGAAGAAGCTTTTAATACTTCGTATAATGCCTTAATAAAAATATAGGGTGGTGATTTTATGAATATATTACATATGAAATACGCGGTCGAAGTGGCACGAGCCGGTTCGCTGAATAAGGCTTCAGAAACATTGCTTGTGGCAGTGCCTAATATAAGCCGTTCTATAAAAGAACTTGAATCAAGTCTGGGTATTACAATTTTTGAGCGAACTGCAAAGGGTGTGAAACTTACCCCCGACGGCGAAAAGTTTATGGGCTTTGCCCGTTCAATTTTAGAACAGATTGATCAGGTAGAAAACTATTATAAACACAGCGACATTCAAAAACAAAAGTTTTCAATTTCAGTGCCAAGAGCGAGCTATATTTCAGAAGCGTTTGCAGAGTTTTCAAAAACGCTCACAACCGATGCTGCAGAAATTTTTTATAAAGAAACAAATTCACAGCGGGCTATAAATAATGTACTTAACCGCGATTACAAACTTGGTATCATTCGCTATGCCGAAAATTATGATAAATTTTTTAAATCAATGCTTGAAGAAAAAGACTTGAATTATGAAATGATATCAGAATTTACCTATGTGTTACTTATGAGCGCCGACAGTCCGCTTGCTAAAAAACAAAACATAATCTTTGATGATCTTAAAGATTATATTGAAATTGCCCATGCCGATCCGTATGTTCCATCGCTGCCTATGGCAAAGGTTGTTAAAGAAGAATTGCCCGACAACATTGACCGCAGAATTTTTATATTTGAAAGGGCAAGTCAGTTTGATTTGCTTTCTGCAAATAATCAAACATTTATGTGGGTATCGCCAACACCTCAGAGAATACTTAAAAAGCACAATTTGGTTCAAAGAAAATGCGATGAAAATAAAAAGGTATACAAAGATTTACTCATATATAAAAACGGATATAAACTTACCGAACTTGACAAAAAATTTATTACCTGTCTTTGTGAGTCAAAGAGAAAAAATATGCAGTAAACGGGAAAACTATTAAAAGTAAAAATCAGGGTTTAATTTGAGTTATCAATTTTGATAACATATGATAAACATTTTAATAATTTACAAAGCACAAAAACTTTGTTAAAATATTAACAACCGAATAAATCAAGGAGGAAATACTGGTGAAAAATAAAGTATACGAAATTGTAGACAGTGTTGAAAAATTAGAAGAAGCAATCAGCAGAGTAAGAAAGGCACAGCAGGTTTTTGCAACCTATACACAAGAACAGGTTGACAAGATTTTCTTGGCTGCTGCATCTGCTGCAAACAAAGCAAGAATA
>JBJFGD010000108.1:0-2161 GCA_051892355.1 Acutalibacteraceae bacterium
GTCGGCAATGTTTGTGTCTTCACTTTCCCCCGCGCGACGTGATATTACCGCCCCATGACCGTGTTGTTGCGCCATTCGTACAACATCAAGCGTTTCGGTCAATGTACCTATTTGATTGGGCTTTACAAGTATGGCATTTGCAACACACTTTTCAAATCCTGTTTGCAATCGTTTAGGGTTAGTTACAAATAAATCATCACCTACAAGCTGCAGCCTGTCACCCAACCTTTCTGTAAGTTGTTGCCAACCCTGCCAATCATTTTCTGAAAGTCCGTCTTCAATCGATATAATCGGATATTTTGAAATTAGTTCGCTATAATATTCTATAAGTTGTTCAGAGGTAACTGTTTTATCGCGTTTCGGCAGTGTGTATTTACCGTCTTTATACCATTCACTTGATGCAACATCTAATGCAATCTTAATCTGACCGTTATATCCCGCCTTGTCAACCGCTTGTAAAATAAGTTCAATAGCCGCTTCATCGCTGTCAAGGCTGGGTGCAAATCCACCTTCGTCACCCACACCCGAGCTTAAGCCGTTATCCTTTAAAATTTTACCCAAGTTGTGATATATTTCAGCGCAAATACGAAGTCCGTCAGCAAAGGTTTTTGCCGTGTACGGTATTATCATAAATTCTTGTATATCAATATTATTTGCCGCATGTGCTCCGCCGTTTAAAATATTCATCATAGGCCGAGGCAAAGCAGTGGCATTAGTTCCGCCTAAATATCTGTAAAGCGGTATTTTTAAACAATTCGCCGCCGCATTTGCAACCGCCAGTGATACCGCTAAAGTAGCATTAGCACCTAAACGGGACTTATTTTCAGTACCGTCTGCTTTTATCATGATCTCGTCAATTTCACGCTGATTGAAAACACATTTTCCGCATAGCAAATTACTGATTTCACTGTTAATATTATTTACCGCTTTGGTAACACCTTTTCCCATATATCGTGTTTTATCACCGTCACGCAGTTCATGCGCCTCATACATGCCTGTTGATGCACCCGACGGGCTTATAGCAAAACCTGTACTTCCGTCTTCGCAAATCACCTTTGCTGCAACTGTAGGATTGCCGCGTGAGTCTAAAAGTTCATAACCGTAAACTGATTTAATTTTCATAAATATTACCTCACTTTTTTGTTATTTTACCCTTTATTTTTCAATTTATGTATGTTATAATATATTGAATAATTATATTAGGTGAAAATATGAATTCTAAAATTAACGAAAATCTTGATTCAAAGCAAGGTAACATTATATATGGCAGAAATCCTGTTATGGAAGCACTGCGTTCGGGCAGAGAGATTGACCGTTTGCTTATAGCTCACGGTGTATCGGGCGGCTCTGTAACCGCCATACGCGCAAAATGCGCTAATCGAGGCATACTTATAAAAGAAATCAGCCCTCAAAAACTCGATTATTATTGCGGCGGCGGTAATCATCAAGGCGTTGCCGTTATGATTGCAAGTCAAGAATACTCTACTTTGGAAGAAATACTTGCAACAGCCAAAGAAAGACACGAAAAACCCTTTATAATAATTTGTGATGAGATTGAAGACCCTCATAATTTGGGTGCTATCATTCGCTCGGCAGAGGCTTGCGGTGTTCACGGTATTATCATACCAAAACGCCGCTCGGCATCGCTTAATGCAACGGTTGAAAAAACATCTGCAGGGGCTCTTGCTTATATGAAAGTAGCCCGCGTTACCAATATCGCCAACACTATTGACGAACTAAAAGCAAAAGGCATTTGGGTATTTGGCGCCGATATGAACGGCGCACCGTATACAGACACTGATTATGATATTCCCTGTGCCATTGTTATAGGTAATGAAGGCAAAGGCATAGGCACCCTTACCGCAAAAAAATGTGATGCAATTATATCTTTACCCATGTGCGGCAAAATCAATTCACTTAATGCTTCTGTGGCTGCCGGTGTTCTTATGTATGAAGTAGTAAGAAAAAGAAACGCCTAACAGTTACATTTTAAATATAAAAATATTGGTGGGACAATAAAAATGAGTATTTTCTCTAAAAATAAAAATGACGGTGGCTTTATTATAAATACCGATACCGACACTGAAAAAATTTCGGGTACTAAAAATTTAGCGCCGCACGCTATTACTCCTGAAGAGGTTTCTTCGCTTTGGGTTACGGG
>JBJFGD010000108.1:2261-3850 GCA_051892355.1 Acutalibacteraceae bacterium
ATTTAGCGCCGCACGCTATTACTCCTGAAGAGGTTTCTTCGCTTTGGGTTACGGGTGATAATGAATATCAGGATTTTGACAGTGATAAACCAAGCGCACTTGATTCACTTAAAAACCGCATGCACATTCAAAGTGAAGAAAACTCGGTAACAGAAGCTAAATCAAAGGTTGATGAAGCTCAACCTGCGATTATTGAGTCAAAAGAAGAAATAAAAAAAGAAGACAAAGAAAACATAAAAGAAGATGTTGAAAATCATGAGCACACACAAGATGAAAAAACACTTCTTGAAAAGCTCAAACGCTACACTGTTGATGATCAAGGTCATGACCTTGTAAACAACAAAGAGCCGCTATATAAGCTTGAAAGCGTTGCTGAAATACTTGAAAGCAACAGCAAAAAAACACTTGAAAATCTTTCTAAAAAATATGATATATCTTTTGATGATTTAGGTAAAAGCAAAAAAGCTGATACTTATAGCGTTGCTGCAGAAAAAGAAGAAAATGCGGATACCAAAAAACCTACCCCCATAACTAATAGCGCCGCAACCCCTACCCCCGCCTTTGAAAAAATGGTAAGCGATGCTGAAAAGCAAGAGGAAAAACAGCTTTTTGAAAATCTTTTTCCATCTGAAAAAAGCACCGTTATTCCCGATATAAGCATTCCCGATATTTCAGATATCGACAATCATGAATCAGGTGTTACAACAGAAAATAATGTTTCAGATACCGCTACTATTCGTTTTACGCCCATAAAAGACAGTCACGGCAATACAGACCATATAAGTATAAGCAGTATCACAAAGCATATTGATTTAAACTCTGAACTTACCGAAGAAGATGTTTCGCAAAAAAGTTCAAGCCCTCAATTAGAACAATCGGAATTTGAAAGTTTTGCACCCGATTGTGAAATGACAGATTTAGCTTCGGGTAAAAAGTTGTTGCGCCGACTTGCAGTAAAAAAGCGTTCTTTATTTTTCAGCACATTTATTTCTGCTTTGTCGGTTATCGCCATTTTAGTATTTTTAATACCGCCTATATCTGATTTTATAATAAGCAATCCTAAAACATCCATGTTTATATGTGCTGCATTTCTTTTAGTTTCAATAATATCAAACATAAATATGTTTGCCGACTTTAAAAACATATTTAAGAAAAGATGCTCTTTTGATGTTTTAGCAGCTTTATGTTCGGTTTTGACATTATCTCTTGCTATATGCGCGGCTTTAACCCTATCTAATGCGTATTACATCATACTGCTTGGTGCAATTATTCTTTTTGTGCGTTCATTTTGTAAATTTAAAGAAATTTCTGCCGCTTTGGGTAATTTAAAACAAATAACAGGCGAAAATTCTAAAAATGCGGTAACACTTATAAACGATACTGCTACCACCTTTGCAATGGCTAAAAACACCATAGAGGGCGATGTGCTTGCAGCAGCCCCCCGCAATACAAACTTTGTCGAAGATTATATGAAACACTCTACCTTTTCAGCAAAGCTTTCAGGCAAAGTCTCAATTATGTTTTTATTCACTTTGATTCTTTCAGCAATGAGCGGTATTATAGCATTTTTCTACTACGGTAATATATTT
>JBJFGD010000109.1:0-3809 GCA_051892355.1 Acutalibacteraceae bacterium
TGAAACTTGGCCGTAAAACAGATGAATGCGGTAATATTTGGATAAATTCACAAACTTGGGCGGTATTTTCAGGTGTAGCCGATAGCGAAAAGGGCAATATGGCTATGGACAGTATGCTAAAATACTTGGATTGCGGTTACGGGCTGCTTAGTGTTTATCCGCCGCTTAAACGAAATTATCCCACACCCGAACGCGAAATAACCTTTGCTCAACCGGGTATTGGTGAAAACGGCGGTGTGTTTTGCCATGCAAACACTTGGGCAATTATTGCGCTTTGTATGCTTGGCAGAAATGAAGATGCGTATAAGGTATATACTCAAATGATACCTGACAATGTTGTCGAAAAATTCGGTGTAAAGGTTTATAAATCAGAACCTTATATCTATTCATCAAATATCCGTTCACCTATTGCTATGTCAAGCGGCACAGCAGGTGTTTCGTGGCTTACGGGTACCGCTTCTTGGATGATGATTGCCGTAACTGAATATATGTTTGGTATCAAACCAACATTTGAAGGATTAAAACTTAATCCGTGTATAACAAATTCGTGGGATAAGGTGACAATCAAGCGTATGTTTAGAGGCACGCTTTACAATATAACCATTGATAACACTGCAAAATGCGGAAATCATGTAAAGACAATTTATCTTGACGGCAAAGAAATATCGGGAGATACGGTTTTGTCAAACAACGACACAGCAGAAGTTTTAATAGTAATGGGTTAAAATAAAAAAGGAAACAAAGAAATTAATTTCTTTGTTTCCTTTTTTTATACAAACAGATTTTTGTTTTCATCAAATATCGCCGTACGGGTTATGTCATAGCAATAATAGCTGCTGTTTTGTTCAAAAAAGGCCGTAAGTATAAGTTCGGGGTTTAGGTTTTCAACACTGCCTGCGGGTAGTGTTATTTTGAGTTGGGTGTTGCCGTCTTTAGAGTTAAAAGAAAAATCAACAATTTTGTCGGCAACCTCAAGCTCTTTTATGTCGCCTTTTTTGGTCTTTTTAAGCACGGTGATGCTGTCGCCGCTCAAAAAATCATTAAGGCTTTCTTTGATTTTGCCATTGTCGGAAAAACAAATTTTGAATTCGGCAAAAGAAACATCACCCGCTTTTTTTACGGGGGCTTTCGCATCAAAAAACTTAATATAAGGCGGGCACACCAAGTTCAGTTTATCACACAAGGTGATAATATCGTAGTTATCATCTAAAAGGCGAATATCTACAGCCTCATATTCACTTGACATACCTAAAGGCAACGGCAAAATAAAAGTCATATAAAGGTGGGGGTTAAAGCCCTCGGTATACCAAACGGGCAGTTCGGCGCGGCGTATAATTCGCGCCAAAAAACGAGTCATATCAAGATGAGATATAAATCTCATTCTGCCGCTTTTTTTATAGAAAAGTCTAACGCTTTTCAAAGCAAACACCCTTTCCGTAAGAATTAGCACCGCAGCCGGCACATTTTTCGCGGCAGTTCGGCGTGGTGCGTTCTGCGTGTGCCGCCATATTTTCACGAATTAAAAATTCTTTGGTTATGCGATAGTCAAGATGGTCCCAAGGCATAATTTCTTCAAAACTGCGTGTGCGGTTGGCGTAAAATTCGGGTGAAATATTACATTCATCAAACGCTTCAAGCCACGCGTCAAGATTAAAACATTCATCCCAACCGTCAAAGCGACAACCTTTTTTATATGCCGCTTCAATTACCGCGCCAAGTCTTCGGTCGCCGCGCGCAAAAACGCCCTCTAAAAAGCTGGTGCGGTTTTCGTGATAATTAAATGTGATTTTTTTGCTTTTTATATTGTCTTTAAGCAGTGCCTGACGGCGCATCATTTCTTCACGGGTAATCTGCGGCTCAAATTGGAACGGGGTGTGCGGCTTTGGCACAAAGTTTGCAACACTTATCGAAACATTTACCGCCTTGCCTTTGGGTTTTTCTGGCATAGCATAATAAAGGTCAACAATTTTTTGGGCAAGCTCGGCAATACCGATAATGTCTTCATCACGCTCGGTGGGCAAGCCCATCATAAAGTATAGCTTAACCGATGTATAGCCGCCCTTAAAAGCAGTGCGGCATGAGGTTAAAATATCTTCTTCGGTAATATTTTTGTTTATTACATCGCGCAATCTCTGTGTGCCTGCTTCGGGCGCAAATGTAAGTCCGCTTTTGCGCAGTCGGTTTATCTTTTTAAGCAATTCTTCAGAAAAATTGTCAATTCGCAGTGACGGCAGCGAAAGACTTACTCTGTCTTGGTCGGTCCAGGTAAGCATTCCATCAAGCATTTGCTCAAGCTGGGTGTAGTCACTGGTAGAAAGACTTGACAGTGAAATCTCATCATAACCTGTGTTTTTGCAAAGTGTCCTTGCCTGGCGGTTAACCGTATCGGCGCTTTTTTCCCGCACAGGGCGGTAGATGTAACCTGCCTGACAAAAACGGCAACCGCGAATACAGCCGCGAAATACCTCTTGAACGGCGCGGTCGTGCACCGTTTCAATATAAGGAACAACAAATCGGTCAGGGTAGTAGGTTTTATCAAGGTCGGTTTCGATCCGCTTTTCTATTTTTTGAGGTGCGTGATCTTTTGCCTCAACCGCACTAACGGTGCCGTCGGCATTATAAGAAAATTCGTAAAGCGCAGGCACATAAACACCCTGAATTTTAGCGGCTGCACGCAAAAAATCAATTTTACTGCCACCGTTTTTCTTGGTTTTTTTGTAAAGGTCAATTACTTCAAGGTCAACTTGTTCGCCCTCGCCTAAAAAGAAAATGTCTATAAAATCGCAAAGCGGTTCGGGGTTGCAGGTGCAGGGCCCGCCCGCTACAACTATAGGGTCGTTTTCGCCCCTGTCACAACTTTTTAGGGGTATACCGCCTAAATCAAGCATTGAAAGTATGTTGGTATAAGAAAGCTCATACTGCAGTGTAAAACCAACAAAGTCAAAATCCTTGATACTGTCGCGGCTTTCAAGTGCAAAAAGCGGAATATTTTCTTCGCGCATTACCTTTTCAAAATCTATCCAAGGCGCAAAAACGCGCTCGCACCAAATATCTTCGCGTTCATTGAACAGCGAATATAGTATTTTCATACCTAAATGGCTCATACCTATTTCATATGTATCGGGAAAACAAAAGGCAAAACGCACATCTACTGCGTTTTTATCTTTAACTACCTGATTTATTTCGCCGCCGGAATAGCGCCCCGGCTTTTGCACCGTAAGCAACAATTGTTCCAATCTTTTTTCATCCATAGTGTCACCGCTTTTTATATTTTAAATAATGATACAATAAAATTTAATTACTTGCAACGATTTTATTTTAAAATTAAGTAAAAATATCTTTTATTTTAAGTTGTGTTGTGATATAATGCATAATGTATAATTGTCTGTATTATGTGATAAGGAGGCTGATACCTTGAAAGCTAAAAAATTATTTTGCCTGTTGCTTGTAATATGTATGTTTTTAAGTTTTACAGGCTGTAGTTTATTTGACAGCAACAACGAATTGGTATCACCGCCTGAACTCACAGGCGAAATGTATCCTATAGGAAAGGCATTGCGTGAGAGTGCGGGCAATGATTATAACCTTAAATACCCAACAACGGGCGACAGGCGTTCGGCAATAGTTTTAGAAGACGTTGACGCTGACGGAATGTTTGAAGCTTTTGCTTTTTACAGTACAAATGAAGACGAAATGACTCATATGCATATAAATATTATTCGCCAAAACGGTGATGATTGGATTTCGGTAGACGATCAAACTATTGTTGCAACGGGCGTTGAAAAGGTGGATTTTTGCGACCTTAACAG
>JBJFGD010000110.1:0-3790 GCA_051892355.1 Acutalibacteraceae bacterium
TTTTAATCGTTTGTATCTTTTTTAGATACTTGAATTTAAAAAAAATAAACTTTCTTCGCTTTGTATCTTTTTAAGACACAAATATATTATCACCTCTTACTCCACTTGTCAAGAGTTTTTGTATCTTATTTTTAGATTTTTTAATTTCACACTTGACATTTTGATAAAAATAAGATACAATTGTTGCAGAAAGGGTTGATAATATGAATATAGGTGATTACATTAAAAAACTTCGTACAGAAAACGGCTATTCACAAGAAGAATTAGGTGCTCTTTTGGGTGTTCAGCGAGCCGCTGTTCAAAAATGGGAGTGTGGTACTGTAAAAAATTTAAAAAGAGATACTATTAAAAAATTATCAGAAATTTTCAATGTTCCACCTTCTTCTTTTATTGATGATGAATATATGACATACAACAATATTATTCCTATTCCAAAAATGAATCGTATTCCACTTGTGGGTACAATAGCCTGCGGCACCCCTATTTTAGCCAATGAAAATCTTGAAGGCGAAGTTGTCACACCTGAAGACATAAAAGCCGACTTTGCTCTTCGTTGCAAGGGTGACAGTATGATAGATGCCCGCATTATGAACGGCGATATTGTCTATATTCGCCAGCAACCAACTGTAGAAAACGGTGAAATAGCCGCAGTGCTTATTGACGAAGAAGCAACTCTTAAAAGGGTTTATTTGTCAGATAATACCGTTACCTTGGTAGCATGCAATTCAAAATATCAGCCATTTGTATATACCGGCGAACAGCTTGACCAAATTCGTATTCTTGGTAAAGCTGTCGGATTTACAAGTACAATAAATTAAAAAACGACTCCTCAAAAAAGAGAAATCGTCAAATAATATTTTAAAAGGAACTGTCTAAATATAGACAGTTCCTTATTTTATATTTTCTTTATTTTATCGCTGAACTCGGCCTGAACCGTCGCCGCCCGCAAGCTTTTCAACCTCTGAAACGCTGACTCTGTTGTAGTCGCCCTCAATTGAATGCTTAAGTGCCGATGCTGCTACAGCAAACTCAATAGCTTCCTGTGTGGTTTTACCTGTAAGAATTGAATAGATAAGTCCACCGCCAAATGAGTCACCGCCGCCTACACGGTCAACAATATGCAGATGGTACGATTTAGAGAAGCAGTAGTTCTCACCGTCATAAAGCATACCTGCCCAATCGTTATCGCTTGCAGAAATAGAAGAACGCAAAGTGATTGCAACCTTTTCAAATCCGAATTTATCAGCAAGTTGCTTTGCAACTGACTTATAGCCTTCATGGTTAAGCTTACCGCCGTAAATATCAGTACCTTCAGCTTCAATACCAAATACATCTTTTGCATCTTCTTCATTAGAAATACAAACATCTACATACTGACAAAGATCAGTCATAGCAGCTCTTGCCTCATCACGAGTCCAAAGTTTACCGCGATAGTTAAGGTCGCACGAAATTTTAACACCCTTTGCCTTAGCAGCCTTGCAAGCATCACGGCAAATTTCAACAACATTAGGACCAAGGGCAGGTGTAATACCTGTAAAGTGGAACCAATCCGCACCTTCAAAAATTTTATTCCAATCAAAATCTTCGGTTGTTGCCTGCTGAATTGCAGAATATTTACGGTCATAAATACAAACCGAACCACGCTGTGAAGCGCCTTTTTCAAGATAATAAATACCTACGCGCTCGCCGCCGCGAACTACATTGCTTGTATCTACACCAAATGAACGCAAAGAATCAATAGCAGCCTGACCAATAGCGTTTTTAGGAAGTTTTGTTACATAAGCGCTGTCCATACCGTAGTTTGCAAGCGATACTGCAACATTTGCTTCACCTCCGCCAAAGGTAGCCTGCATCTGATCATTCTGAAAAAAGCGGTAATATCCGTTAGGTGCTAAACGAAGCATTATTTCACCAAAAGTTATAATTCTTGCCATTATCCTCTAATCTCCTTTAATAATTCTACAGCCTCGCGTGTAAGTTGTTCAATTTCGTCAAATTTGCCATCAGCAATTTTATCTGAAGGAACCATCCAACTGCCTCCGCAAGCAAATATTGCCTTGCAATTTAAGTAATCTGCAAGATTTTTAGGTCCTATGCCACCTGTTGGCATAAACTTAATCTTGGTATAGGGCGCCGCCATAGCCTTAATCATCTTAACACCGCCTGCTGCTTCTGCAGGGAAGAATTTTAGATATGTAAGACCTAACGACATAGCCTGCTCTACTTCACTCGGTGTGCAAACACCCGGAATTACAGGGTAACCCTTTTCAACACAGTGTTTTACAACAATGGGGTTAAGACCGGGACTTACTATAAACGAAGCGCCGGCATTCATAGCTGCATCTGCTTGCTTTGGTGTAAGCACAGTACCGGCCGCAATAAGAAAATCGGGGTATTCTTTAGCTATTAAACGAATAGCCTCTTCTGCAGCATCTGTTCTAAAAGTAACCTCTGCACAGCATAAACCGCCTTTTTTAAGAGCAGCCGCCAAGGGCACCGCATCTTTTGCATCGTCGATTTTAATAACAGGCACTACACCTATATCACTAATCTTTTTAATTAAATTTTCCATATGCCTTTCCTACCTTTGAAAAAATAATATTTACATAGTAATTTTATCACAAATAAAAATATTGTCAATATTAACCATATATAAGATTACTTATTCTGTGTCACTTTCATTAGAATCTTGAGTAGTACCATCTGCAGCAGTATCATCGCCGGCATCATCAACACTTGGCGCATCAAGTTGTGTACCCTCATGAGTTGTACAAACACTTGGAACATTATTTTTCTTATACCAACCCACCGCCTTTGACGGGCAGGCATCGGTAGCAAGAAGCCCCGTTGATGTGCAATAATACCGTTCGAGCGCATAGCTGCTTTCTGTAAATGTTTTTGCCTCAAGCCCTGTATGCACTTTAGACATTACTGCGCCCCACATTTTTTGTGCAATAGCACTGTCGCTAATAGTCTGTTGTGTATCGTAACCGCACCAGCAAGATGCCACATAATACGGTGAGCCGCCTACAAACCAAAGGTCATTTGAATTGTTAGACGTACCTGTCTTAGCATAAATCTTCATATTTGGTATATAACCTGCAGCACCCCTACCTGTACCTTTAGAGCCGTAAACAACACCCTGCAACAGTTTATTCATAACAGTAGCAGTATCTTCACTTACAGCAACTATTGGCTCAATATCTTCATTAGAAAGCACAACCTCATTACGCTGATCATAAACCGCATAATATAGTGTAGGTTTATAATATCTTCCCCCATTACCGAAAATCGCATATGCAGCAGCCGATTCCAGTGTAGTAATACCGCCGTTAGTACCACCCATTCCAAGCGGTGACAAATCAATATCATTTTCGTTAAGGGTAGTAATACCAAGCTTATTTGTCAAAAATTCATAACTTACTTGCGGTGTCAACTTATTCACAAGGTAAACAGGTATTGTATTTATTGAGCGTTCAAGTGCATACTGAACGGTAACACCACCCCAATAAGAATTATACCAGTTTTTGGGTGTCCAACCGTTGTAATTTGTAGCCGTGTCATTAACAATTGAAGAATAGTGTATAATACCATCTTCTATTGCGGGTGCATATGCTGCAATCGGCTTCATGGTAGAGCCCGGCTGACGCAAAGCATCGGTAGCACGGTTAAAACCTGACATACCAAGGTTTACCGTCTTTTCGCCTATACCGCCTGCAAGACCCTTTACCCTGCCGTTATAGTCCATAATTGTAAATGAACCCTGCAACTGCTGACCGTCTTTACCTTT
>JBJFGD010000111.1:0-3787 GCA_051892355.1 Acutalibacteraceae bacterium
AAAAACAACGCGCCGTAACGGCTTTTTTTACCAAGCTGATTATGATTTATATAATATGTATCATTATCTGTGTGACACACGGCATAGTTAATGTCGGTGCCGTCTATTTTTAGCCAACCCTTTATATCGCTGTTATCTTGCGAAAGTGTTTGTAAAGCCTTATCATAATCGGCGGCATTTTCAAAAATATTTGCGGCATTTTTCAATATTTTACTGTGCGATTTATCAGGCAAAAAATATCCGCATACAAAAACCGCCGATAAAATAAGCGATATAACCGTTACCGCAATTATTATTTTAAAGGGCAAAGACACAGGCAACAAATATCTGTGCTCACCGCTTAAAATAACATTTACTGATACACCGTCTTTTTTTAAAATACTTTTTGAATGTTTTCCTGCCATATTTATTCCAATCTTATTATCAATTTATTCAATATAAGAATATTCTATACCGGCAATTGCGCGATCAATAAGCGGCTCGATATCAAGGCCTTTTTCTGCCGCTTCGCACTGTCCGGGTTTTGGTTTTGTATGCGGATGCTTTGGTGTAAACACGGTGCAGCAATCTTCATACGGTAAAATTGAAGTTTCAAAAGCATCAATTTTTTTAGAAATAGCGATTATTTCTTCCTTATCCATACCTATAAGCGGGCGAAGTACAGGCATAGTGCATACCTCATCGGTAGCAGCAATTGCAGGTAATGTCTGACTTGCTACCTGACCGAGGCTTTCGCCGGTTATAAGACCCAAACAGCCGTCTGCTTCTGACACACGGCAAGCGATACGCATCATCATTCGACGCATTATAAGTGTAAAATAATCTTCGGGGCAGTGCTTACCTATTTCTTCTTGAATTTCGGTAAACGGAACTATCGCCAGTTTTATAACCCCGCTATAGCGAGCCACCTTTGAAAGCAAGGTTTTCACCTTTTGCTCTGCACGAACACTTGTATACGGTGGGCTTGCAAAATGAATGGCATTAAGCACTAAACCGCGCTTTGCCATTGTGTATGCAGCAACAGGGCTGTCTATACCGCCTGAAATCAATACCTGCGCGCGCCCTGCAGTGCCTACGGGCAAACCGCCTGCACCCTTAATTTGACCGCCGCGAATATATGCGGCATAGTCACGCACCTCAACGGTGATTACTTCGTCCGGATTGTGAACATCAACACGCAAATGCGGAAACGCACGCAATAGTGCCCCGCCTACCTCACGGCTGATTTGTGGTGAAGTTAGCGGAAAGGTTTTATCGGCACGCTTGGCTTCAACCTTAAAAGTTTTTATGCCACTCATAATATCTTCAAGATATACAGGTGCTTTAGATAAAATATCTTCCATATTTTTTTCACAAACACAAGCGCGGCTGAATGCGGCTATACCAAAAATTCGGCTGACACGGTCAAGTGCTTCGGCAAAATCAAAATCATCATCTTGCGGTTTTATATATATTGCAGACTGTGCCCTTTCAACCGTTACTTTACCTAAATTTTTAAGTCTGCGGCGAATGGTAGCCACCATTTTATCCTCAAAATTGCGGCGGTTTAGACCTTTGAGTGATAACTCGCCGTCTTTAATAAGTATAATTTCTTTCATCAATTTGCCCTTCTTAATTTTTGTGTTGCTTCAATCAGTGCCGCTTTGAGCAGTTCGGCATCTTGCTTTGTGTTGTCGCGCGAAAAACTTATTCGCAGTGCACTGTCGGTACGCCGCCTTGAAAGGCCCATTTCATTTAACACATAACTGCCCGCACCTTTGGCGCACGCACTGCCGGATGACACATAAACACCCTTGCTTTCAAGAAAATGTAATAATGTTTCAGAACGGTAGCCTTCTGCCGAAATATTTAAAATATACGGTAAAGCATCTTCGGGGGAATTAAGCGTAAAAATGCCTGTTTCAAGCAGAATATCTTTTGTATACTGACAAAGTTCACTAACAGTTTCAAGATTTTTCTTTATATCGCCTAAAGCATCTACAGCACCCTTTAGCCCATAAATCAGCGGAACACTTTCGGTGCCTGAACGCATATTTTTTTCTTGTCCGCCGCCGGTGAGCAACGGTTTTATTGTAACCCCTTTTTTAATATAAAGTATACCCACACCTTTAGGGCCGTGTATCTTATGCGCACTCGCGGTAAACAAGTCAACCCCCAACGCACCAAGATTTATAGGCATTTTGCCGAATGCCTGCACGCCGTCACAGTGAAGCAGCGCCGGTGCGCCAACGGTTTTAATTATTTGCGCCGCAGTCTTTACAGGCTGTATTGCACCCGTTTCATTATTTATAAGCATTATGCTTACAAGTATTGTATCTTTATTTATAGCTGTCTTTAAATCTTCTTCACTGATACTTCCGTTTTTTTGGGGTTTAAGATAAATCACCTCAAATCCGTCACTCTGGAGCCTCTTTGCCGTTTCTAACACAGACGGGTGCTCGATAGCGGTAGTAACAATTCTTTTACCGCGCTTTCTGCGCGCGTAAGCCGCGCCTACAAGACAGGTATTGTTGCCCTCTGTACCGCCGCCGGTAAAATAAATTTCATCTTCGCGGCAATGCAACAGTTTTGCAACCGAAGTGCGTGTACCGTCTACTAAAAGTTGCGCGTTAAAGCCCAAATCGTAAAGGCTTGACGGATTACCCCAATTTTCATTTAAAGCTAAATTTATATTGTCTATTGCCTGACGGCAAGGTTTTGTTGTAGCACTGTTATCTAAATATACAAACTCATTCAACGAAAGTTACACCTCTTAATATGTATACATTATTATTATACAGCATCTCGACAAATTTCACAATATCTAATATATTAATTTTTATTGTAATATTTTTGTAATATTTTTGGGTTTGGTCTTGAAAAGCGACGAGTGAGATATTATAATAAGTAATATGAATAATATCTGGGGGATTTTTTAATGTTTAAAAAATTTTTAGCAGCAATTTGCTGTGTTGCACTTATTTTTATGGTTGGTTGCGACAACGATGTAGTTTATGATAACCTTTCTAATTACGATAATGCCACGACAGAAAGCAGCAATCTTTTGGTTAATCCGCTTACGGGCGCTGACGATGTAAGCAAAGAAGCGGCTTCTCGTCGCCCTGTTGCAATAATGGTAAACAATGTAAAGACCGCACAAAAGGTTCAAACCGGTCTTAATGAAGCTGATATTATCTATGAAACCGAAGTTGAAGGCGGTATAACTCGTCTTTTGGCTGTTTACCAAGATATTTCAAATCTTGACAAAATAGGCACTGTGCGTTCAGCACGCTACCCATATGTTGATTTAGCACTCGGTCATAATGCGATTTACATTCACTGCGGTCAAGACCCGACATATTGTGCGCCTCACCTTAAAGATATTGATGATTTGAGTATTGATACAAAATCAAAAGGCGCAAAACGCATTTCAAACGGTCTTTCAAGCGAACATACTCTTTATGCCATAGCCGGAGATTTATGGGAAAATATAAACGAAAACTTTGACACCAAAGCATCAAACAACACACCTTGGGCAAACTTTACAAGCGATGCACTTACTCTTGACGGCGGCAGTGCTACAAGTGTTTCGGTACCTTTCCCCACTATTTCTACCAATTTTACGTATGATGCACAAAGCGGACTATATACCCGACTTTCAGGCGGCACCGTTCTTACCGACTATTACACAGGCGAACAAACACAGGTAAAAAATGTTTTCGTTTTGCTTACTTCAATCACTAACTATCCAGACGGTAAACACCGCCAGGTTGCACTTGATAGCGGTGACGGCTACTATGTAACAAAC
>JBJFGD010000112.1:0-3772 GCA_051892355.1 Acutalibacteraceae bacterium
AAATTCAAAGGCCTACGCCTACGCAAAACAAAACTTTATGCTTGCGACGGTTCTTGAAGAAGTCGTAATTGAAACCGCCGACAAGGATGTTAATATTTCGGGAACAACTGATATAATTTCAGAAAACACTGTAATAAATGTAGAACAGAAAACAACAGATGAAATTTTAATTACAGATACCGACACCGAAAGGTATAACCTTGAAACCGCGGTTGTATTCGATATTTCTTTAGAAAAGCACGGTGTTAAGGTGCAACCTAACGGTAAGCTAACGGTTTCAATAGCGGTTCCCGAAAACCTAAACGGTGCTAAATGCCGTGTACTATATGTTGATGAAAACGGCAAAACAACCAATATGAAGGCAATTTACCGCGACGGTCGAATGATATTTGAAACCGACCACTTCAGCAATTATATGATTGTTGAAATGAATTATATTATAGGTGATGTAAACGGTGATAGCCGCATAAACAATAAAGATTTAGGTTTGCTTATGCAAAAACTAAACGGCTGGTCGGTTGAAATCAGCGACACAGTTGCCGATGTGAATGCCGACGGCAAAGTAAACAATAAAGACTATGGCCTACTTATGCAATATATTAACGGTTGGGATGTAGAAATTGTTTAATTAAATTTATGTCTGTTTAAAATCAAAACCTCTGCTGTTAAAGCAGAGGTTTTGATTTTTGCATTAATTTTAATCAAATTTTGAAAATCATTTCAGTTCATCAAGTGTTAGTGAGTAACTGCCTAAAAATTCATCTAAAAACATATCGGCTTCGGGCAGATTCATTGCTTTTATTGCGGCAAGTGTAGATTTTTCAGCAGAGGTAAATTCACGGTTGCCGCTGTTTTTTTCTTCAATACATTTTATAAGCGCCGATATTTTATCAGCCGCTTTGATTAGTGTTTTGGTTTGTTCATCTGGATTATAAATAGGGGTGAAATCATCACGCATATCTTGGGGCAACAGATTTATCAGGCGTTCTTCTGCAATGCCTTCAATTTCTTTATAAACACTTATAATATTAGCGTTATAATACTTTATAGGTGTAGGCATATCACCTGTAATAATTTCAGAAGTATCGTGAAACATAGCCGCTACTGCCACAGCATTTGCATCAACATTGCCGTCAAAACGGCGGTTGCGCAAAACAGCCAACGCATGGGCAATAAAAGCGACTTCAAGACTGTGTTCGCTTAAATTTTCTTGTCGGGTGTTTCGCATAAGGCCCCAACGGTATATATTTTTCATTCGCGATAGCATCGCATAAAAATGACTTGACAAAGTTAATCACTTCCTTGTTGAATATTATAACATTTTTTGGTATAATATCAATATTAAATATTTTGGATTTGAGGTGAAATATCTTTATGACATTTTCGTATGCAAAACAAATTACACTTCGCCCGCAAAAAGAAAAAAGGCTATTTACATTTTTGCTTTCTCTTGGTGTGGCGGCTTGTTTGTTTGTGCCGTATATGATTTTGAGTGAAGGGTATTTCACATTTTACGGTGACTTCAATGTTCAGCAGATACCGTTTTACCAAATGTGCCACCAGGCAATCAGAGAAGGTAATATAAATTGGAATTGGCTTACAGATTTAGGCTCTGATTTTGTTGGCTCATATGCATTTTACCTGCTTGGAAGTCCTTTTTTCTGGATAACGCTATTATTCCCTAATAATTTTGTGCCGTATCTTATGGGCCCGTTGCTTATACTTAAATTTGCTTGTGCGGCACTGACGGGTTATTTATATATTCGCCGTTTTACAAAAACGGCTTATGCCGCATCTTTAGGCGGTCTGCTTTATGCCTTTTCGGGCTTTTCTGTTTATAATATATTCTTTAATCATTTTCATGAAGCAATTATTGCCTTTCCGCTGTTGTTGCTAGCACTTGAATTATTAATAACCGAAAACCGTCGCGGGGTTTTTGCGCTCGGCGTGGCGCTTTGCGCTGTTACCAATTACTTTTTCTTTTTTGGTATGGTGGTTTTTTGCGTAATATATTTCTTTATGCGCTTTTTCACAAAGTCCATAAAGGTAAAATTTTCACGGTTTATGGTATTGGTGTTTGAGGCGGTTGTCGGTCTTTTGTTGTCGGCTGTATTGCTATTACCCGCGCTTAATGCCATTATGGGCAACTCGCGTATTTCAAATATACTTATGGGTTGGAACGGCATCACCTATGGCAAAGAGCAGATATATTTAAATATTATACAGTGCTTTTTCTTTCCTCCCGATTTGCCGGCGCGCCCGGTATTTTTTCCGGGTGCTAATGTAAAGTGGTCGTCACTTGGCGGTTGGTTGCCCGTTTTCAGTATGACAGGTTTTTTTGTATGGTTTAAGTCACGCGAAAAAAGTTGGCTTAAGCGCGTTTTGGCTATATGTGTGCTTTGCGCAATGGTACCCATACTAAACAGTGCGTTTTATGCTTTTAATACTTCATACTACGCCCGTTGGTTCTATATGCCTGTACTTATGATATGCCTTGCTACCGTAATGCTTACCGAAGACAGGTCTGTAGATTGGTCGTCGGGTTTTCGCTGGAATGCCGCAATCACACTTGCTTTTGTACTTGTTATTGGTTTCTTTCCGCAAAAGAACAGCGACGGCAAACTCATTTTCGGACTTTATACCCAAAGTAAAGACGGCACCTATATGGCTCGCTTTTGGATAACAAGTCTTATCGCGATAATATGTATACTGTTGCAAAAACCGTTGTTCAACCTTCTTAAAACTAACCGAATAAAATTTTACCGCTGTGCTATTGCCTGCGTTTGCGCGGTATCTGTGCTTTACGGCAATGTGTTCATAGCGCTTGGGCGTACCCATTCTTATGATGTAAAGAATGTTATGATAGACTCACTTATTGAGGGTGAGGTTTATCTTGACGACGATACAAACTTTAGAATAGATGTCTATGACGGCGTCGATAATACGGGTATGTATTTAGGGGTGCCTACAATTAATGCGTTTCATTCGGTAGTATCGCCCTCTATTATGGAATTTTATGATTATATCGGCATTGACCGTTCTGTGGCTAGCCGACCTGATACCGATGTGCCTGCAATCCGTTCTCTGTTATCGGTAAAATATCTGCTTAATCCTACTTATGCCGATAGTTTTGTAGATGAAGACGGTAATACACTAATGCCGGGTTATGAATATCTAAAGACAAGCGGAAGCTATTATGTGTATGAAAATAAAAATTATGTGCCATACGGTTTTTCATATGACTACTATATGAGTTATGATTTCTGCGATTCTTATAGCAATGAGCTGCGCTCACGGCTTATGCTAAAGGCGATACTGCTGACTGACGAGCAAATTGAAAAATACGGGGATTATATGACCGACATTGAAACACTTAAAAACGGCGGTTTGCAAAATTCGGTTGGTGGTAATTCTTCGTCATTAATCTTTACAGATACTGCTATGGCAAATGATGCCGCTGCTTTGCGCGAAACTTCGGCAGACAGCTTTATTATTGACAACACAGGCTTTACCGCCACTGTTACAAGAGATAAAAAATCACTTGTGTTTTTATCGGTACCATATAATGAAGGCTGGTCTGCTACCGTTAACGGCAAGGCAGTAGAGGTAGAAAAGGTAAATGCAGGCTTTATGGCAGTCGCTGTAGATGCAGGCGAGTCGCAAATTCGCTTTAATTACCGCAATACAGGTATTTATTTAGGTGTCACAGTAACACTTACAGCGGCTATAATCTTTATATTGTATATTATAATTTCTGCAATATATATTAAAA
>JBJFGD010000113.1:0-3770 GCA_051892355.1 Acutalibacteraceae bacterium
TGTCGCGTGTGTCGGCATCGGGTGATATTTTTTCCATAGCGTTTTTATAGTCTTGTTCAAACATAACTTTCAGCTCCTTCGAGTTCTGTTTTAAGTTGTTTTCTTGCGCGGTGAAGCTGCGATTTCACCGTAGAGGGTTTGGTTTTCAAAATTTTGGCAATCTCATCTATACTGTAACCCATATAATAATGCAAATGAATTACAGTACGGTATTTTTTAGACAGACGCATAACTTGATAGAGCGTATCGTTTTCAGAATCTGATATGCTGTAATTTTCACTCAAAGGCTCGGTCTTTTTAAACCAACTGCTTGAAAGCATACTGTTACTGCAGTTAACGGTAATGCGAATAAGCAACGCCTTTGCGTGTTCCTCATTATTTACCTTGCCTTTTTGCTTTATAAATCTTAAAAAGACTTCCTGTAATATATCGTCCGCATCATATCTATTTTTCACTCTTGCAAAAGCAAGACGGTATACCATATCTGAATACCTGTTAAAGGCTTCCTGCGCAGAAATTTTGTATTCCATTATTTTCCCCTCCTGACTATAAAACTTTTTAAACACTTAAAAGGTTGCAAAAAACGCCCAAAAAATTTTTGGGCGTTTCAATTTGCTATGTTTATATTTTAAACAATATATCTCCGTATGTAGGATACGGCCAATACTCGCGTGATACTATGGTTTCGGCTTCGTCAGAAATATTGCGAATATTGTCCATTATAAACAAAACTTCTTTACAGTAAAGCTGCGCACGCTCAAGTAAATCCTTAGTATTTTGTGATTTTTGAACAGCATGCTCCAAATCTTTAACAAGTGTATTAAGATGACCGTTAAAGCAAGAAAGCTTTTCGATAATCTCGGTTTCTGCATCACAATTTATATCACTGCTAACAGCCCGCTTTTCTGACACAATATGACATAATGCGCTTTCATATCGGCTTATTGCGGGAATAACATCACGCTTTACCATTTCAAGCAAGGTAAGTGCTTCTATATGCATAGTTTTGCTATAATTTTCAAGTGCTATATCGGCGCGGCAGTTTATTTCGACACTGTTATATACACCGTGGCGCTCAAACAACTCAATATTTTCTTGTTTGCGCAAATAGGGTATCGCATCAACAGTAGTGCGAAGATTCAGCAAACCGCGTTTTGCGGCCTCCTCTTCCCAAGCTTTTGAGTAACCGTCGCCGTTAAAGATAATCCGTTTATGCTCGGTTATTGTAGTGCGAATCAATTCTAAAACATCATTATTAAAATCAGTTGAATTTTCAAGCTTGTCCGCAAAATCTTTAAACACATCGGCAACAATTGTATTAAGCACAACATTTGTTTCTGAAATTGAAGATGCTGAACCTAACATTCTAAATTCAAACTTATTACCCGTAAAAGCAAAAGGTGAAGTGCGGTTTCGGTCGGTATTATCCCTTCTGATATATGGAATAATCTCGGTGCCTACCGTCATTTTAATTTTATCAGAATCGGTATGATGCTCACCGCGCTCAATAGCCGCTAATATCTCATTAAGGTCTTCGCCTAAATACATAGAAACTATAGCCGGCGGGGCCTCAGCACCGCCTAAACGGTGATCATTACTAACAGAAGCAACCGAAATGCGCAGTAAATCCTGATGCTCATCAACGGCGCGTAAAACAGCCGCAAGGGTTAACAAAAACAGTAAATTGTCACTTGGGTTTTTACCCGGTTTTAAGAAATTTATGCCCGTATCGGTAGAAAGCGACCAGTTGTTATGCTTGCCGCTGCCGTTTACACCTTTAAATGGTTTTTCATGCAATAAACAAAGCAAACCGTGTTTTTGAGCTATCTTTTTCATAAGCTCCATTGTAAGCTGATTGTGATCTGCCGCTATATTGGTAGTTGTAAAAATCGGCGCTAATTCGTGCTGTGCAGGAGCCGCCTCGTTATGCTCGGTCTTTGCAAATACGCCCAATTTCCACAATTCATCGTCAAGTTCGCGCATAAATGCCTTTACACGCGGCTTAATTACACCAAAATAATGATCGTTCATTTCTTGACCTTTAGGCGGTTCGGCACCTAAAAGTGTTCTGCCGCAGAATATAAGGTCGGGGCGTTTTTGCGCCAGTTCACTGTCTATCAAAAAATATTCTTGTTCGGGGCCTACGGTAGTATTAATGCTTTTTACATCGTCAAACCCAAACAGCTTTGCAATGCGCAATGCCTGTTTGCTTATTGCTTCCATAGAACGCAAAAGCGGTGTTTTTTGGTCAAGCGCCTCGCCGTTATAAGAACAAAAAGCCGTAGGTATACAAAGGGTATTATCTTTTACAAAAGCATAAGAACTTGGGTCCCAAGCGGTATAACCACGCGCTTCAAAAGTAGCGCGCAACCCGCCTGACGGAAATGACGATGCATCAGATTCGCCCTTTATAAGCTCTTTTCCTGAAAATTCCATTATTATATGACCGTTACCGTCAGGTGCGATAAAACTGTCATGTTTTTCGGCTGTTATACCCGTCATTGGCTGAAACCAATGTGTATAATGCGTAGCACCCTTTTCGATTGCCCAATCCTTCATAGCATTTGCTACAATATCGGCAATCTTACGGTCTATGCTTTTGCCTTGTGACACAGCGGTTTTAAGCTCATTATAAGCATTTTCAGGCAAACGCTCTTTCATAACAGCGTCACCAAATACATTTATACCGAAAAACTCATCAACTCTTTTCAAAACATTTCCCCCAAAAACGGTATTAAAATAACTATATCAATTATATATTATAAGATTCAAAAAGTCAACGATAGGTATATTACCACCTAAGCACTATTGAGTTGCCTAACGGCGAATATGATTTTACAAAAACGCTTGAGCCGCCGTTATACAGCGCTTGATTTAACTGACCCAAAACATATTTATAATCTTTATTACTGCTCATATAAAGCAGCTCTATACTTGTTTGTCCTTTTGATACAGCATTTAATATTAACTGTGCGGCAGCGTTTATGTCATCATTAAAAACAAGATTCTTTTTTATAAAATAATTATAAGCCTCAGAATTGCAGTTATATAGATAAATATTGAAACAGTCGGCTCCTATATATGATTTACCAGAAACAACAGCATCAAAAAGTGTATGGTCAAGCGAAATAAGTTCATCGCTAAAATTAAAATAAGCATATCTTACATAGCCAAATTCTTCATCGTCATTGCATGTAACATCAAGATGATACCAACCGTCACCCGGGTCTATAATATTCCACATATGCCCTATACCGTTTAAAAATCCGTAAATCACCGTACAGGGTATACCAACTCTGTCGCAAAGCAACTGCATTGCACGCGCATAACCCTCGCAAACCGCAACACCGTTAATCAAAGCGCCGTATACTGTGTATACATCATCTGTGCCGTCATTACTATATGAAACATTTTCACAAAGCCAATTATGAAAAAACAGTTCTTTTTCAAAATCGCTGTTAAGTTTTTGTGCCTGTGCGGTCAACCGACCTACTACATCGTTTACTTTTTGCTCTGCCCTTAACTTTTTTTCGGCTGTAAAGGTATAATCTAAATTTTTATATGAAAAAGCAAGTTTACTTCCGTCCGGTGATGTTATATAAGAACTCGGCAACCAAAATATTTGTGGGTTATCACTTGATAGCGCTCTAAACGCTATTGCAATATCAGTAATTCTGTCTTCTTTACTTGAAACCGCATCAAGCGAAAAAAGGCCTGTTGTCATTTGCTCGGCAGCAGTTTTCATAATGCGATATATTCGCTGCTGCGAG
>JBJFGD010000114.1:0-3756 GCA_051892355.1 Acutalibacteraceae bacterium
GGCAAAGAAAAAAGAAAAAGCAAGCCATCTAAACAAGGCTATTTGGGTGTTGAGGGTTTAGATAAACAAACTATTATTGATGCGCTTATAAGAAGCGGTGTAACAGATATACAAGAAAATTCTAAAGTTGCAACAAAAATCACAAAAACCGATTTATTTAATTTAGGGCTTTCGGGCAGTGAAAACAGTTCTGCTTTGCGAAAAAGCATTTGTGAATTTTTAAAATTACCTGTTGGTATGTCTTCTAATGCGTTTTTAGATTGTATTAATTCGATATATAATTATGATGAGTTTAAAAAGGCGGTGAATTTATGGCAGCAAGAAGAGGGCAGAAGATAAAACTGCTTTATATAATTAAAATTTTGACCGAATATACCGATGAGCAACATCCGCTGTCAGCCGGTGAAATTTGTGAAAAATTAGCTATGTATGACATTACGGCAGAAAGAAAGGCAATATATGATGATATAGAGTGCCTTATTTCATTCGGTTACGATATTATTCAAACAAGAATGCCTAAAAGCGGTTATTTTTTAGGCTCTCGTGAGTTTGAATTGCCCGAAATTTATCTTTTAGGCGATGCTGTGCGTACAGCACGCTTTATAAGCGAAAAGAAAACTCGTGAGTTAACTGCCAAGCTTGAAGGTCTGCTTAGCCGTTATCAGTCTGACAGGCGAATTAAAGGCATTTATATTGACGGCAGCAGTAAAACCCGCAATGAAGAAATTTTTTATAATATAGATACTATAAATACCGCTATTGAAAAACGCCAAAAAATTACACTAAAATACGGTAAGCGCATACTAAAAAACGGCAGGGAAATAGTTACCGAGTATAAAGAAAGAAAGGTTAGTCCATATGCTATGACATGGCAGGACGACCACTATTATCTTATTGGTAACTATGATAAATATGACAATCTTATGCATCTGAGAATTGACCGTATGCGCGCAGTAAATATTTTAGATGAGCCTTCGCGCCATTTTAGCGAGGTCAGCGAATACAGTGACACTTTTGATGTTGTAGATTATACACAAAAGTTGTTTGGTATGTTTGGCGGCGAAACCAACGAAATTAAACTGCGTTGCAAAACCCAAATGCTTGAACAGGCAGCAGACCGCTTTGGCGAAAATATATTTATTACCAATGTTACTGAAAACAGTTTCGATTTTACAGTCAAAGCTGCTATAAGTGACGGGCTCGTAACTTGGATTATGAACTACGGTGATAAGATTGAGGTTATTAAACCTTTAGAACTGCGCCAAAAAGTAGCGGATAGGGCAACAAAAATCGTACAAATTTATAAAAAACAGTAAAAAAACACTTGCATTTTATATTCAACTATGATATAATTTATCGGCTATCGTACAGGTGGCAAATAATATTACACACATTCCGTTTTATGCAGGTAGAGGTGTGACCGCGATACAAGGTCAATACCTGATGCTGACGGGGTGGAGGAAAAACCTCAGGAGGAAAAATTTATGGCAGTTGTATCAATGAAACAACTTCTTGAAGCAGGTGTACACTTTGGTCACCAAACAAGACGTTGGAACCCCAAAATGGCAGAATACATTTTTACTGAACGCAACGGTATCTACATCATCGACCTTCAGAAAACTGTAAAGAAGCTTAACGAAGCTTATTTGTTTGCTCGCGATATCGCAGCAAACGGCGGCGACATTCTTTTCGTAGGTACTAAAAAGCAGGCTCAAGATTCTGTTAAAGAAGAAGCAGAGCATTGCGGTATGCCCTATGTCAACGCTCGTTGGCTCGGCGGTATGCTTACAAACTTCAGCACAATACGCACCCGTATTGCTCGTTTAGAGCAGCTTCGTGCTATGCGTGATGATGGCACATTTGATCTTCTTCCTAAAAAAGAAGTTGCAACTCTTTCACTTGAAATTGAAAAGCTTGAAAAGTTCATCGGCGGTATTCAAAATATGAATAAGATTCCGAGTGCACTCTTTATAGTAGATCCCCGCAAAGAAAGAATTGCTGTTGCAGAAGCTAAAAAACTCGGTATTCCGATTATCGCTATCGTAGACACTAACTGTGATCCTGATGAAATTGATGCAGTTATCCCCGGTAACGATGATGCTATCCGTGCAGTTAAGCTCATAGCAGAAACTATCGCTGCTGCTGTTATTGAAGGCAGACAGGGTGAAGAAATGGGCACCGCTGCAAACGATGAAGTTGAAGAAGTTGCCGAAGAAGCAGCTGAATAATTTAAAATCTACTCTAAAAGGAGAAATATATATTATGGCTTTTACTGCTAAAGATGTACAGGCTTTAAGAGAAAAAACCGGTTGCGGTATGATGGACTGCAAAAAGGCTCTTACAGAAACAAACGGCGACATGGATGCAGCAGTTGATTTTCTTCGTGAAAAGGGACTTGCATCTCAAGCTAAAAAGGCAAGCAGAATTGCTGCAGAAGGCACAGTTTGTGCTATTTGCGAAAACGGTGTAGGCGTTGTTGTTGAACTCAATGCAGAAACCGACTTCGTTGCAAATGGTGATGATTTTAAAGCATTAGCACTTAAAGTTGCAAAAATTATTGCAGCGCAAAATCCTGCTGATGTTGATGCACTTCTTAAGTGCACTGAAGACGGCCAAACCGTTGAAGAAATGGTTCAAGAACTCTTCTTAAAGATTCGTGAAAACATCAAAATTCGTCGTTTTGTTCGTTATGAAGGTAAAGTTGTTAACTATGTTCATGCAGGCGGCAAAATCGGCGTATTGGTTAAATTTGACGGCGATATTGATGCTGACAACGCAGAGTTCGTTACAATGGGTAAAAATATTGCAATGCAGATTGCAGCTATGAGCCCAAGCTATCTTGATCAGGCTTCTGTTCCTGCAGAGGTTATCGAGAAAGAAAAGGAAATTCTTATCGCACAAATGAAAGAAGATCCTAAAATGGCTAACAAGCCCGATGCTGTTCTCGGCAAAATTGTTGAGGGTAAAATCGGTAAGTACTATAAAGAAAATTGCCTCGTTGAGCAAGCATTTGTTATGGACGGCGACATTACCGTTGGTAAATATGTTGCAAATACTGCTAAAGAGCTCGGCGCTGATATCAAACTTGTTGACTTTGTTCGTATGGAAAAGGGCGAGGGCATCGAAAAGCGCGTTGACGATTTCGCTGCAGAAGTTGCAAGCATGGTAAAATAATTATATTTTATATTTTAAAACAGCGTTCCAAAAACGGAGCGCTGTTTTTACTGTTTAAAAACAGCCATGCAAAATGACTTGGTCGTTTAATCATAAATAAACTCTAATTTTAAACAAAAAATCCTTGACAAAATAAGTAATTTATTATATTATAATTGATATGCCGCTGTGGTGGAATAGGCAGACACAAGGGACTTAAAATCCCTCGGTAGCGATACCGTACCGGTTCAAGTCCGGTCAGCGGCACCAAAAATCCCGTTCACGCAAGTGGGCGGGATTTTTACTTTTTCACTCTTCACTCTTCACTTTTCACTATGAAAACGGGATTTTGGGGAAGTAAGAAGTAATATGTAAGAGGTAATAAGTTCGGTGTGGCTTCGGCACGAATTACATATAATGCTCCGCGTTGATTTATTTCTGCTTTTATGTTATAATGATTGAAAATATAAGGAGGCTTTTCTATATGGACGAAAACAATGTAAATGTTAATGTTGAAAACGAGGAAGTAAAAAGTCCTATTTACAGTTCAAAGTTTTTGATGAACAAAGAATTGTTTTATGATTTTTGTTCCGTTAGTTATAA
>JBJFGD010000115.1:0-3756 GCA_051892355.1 Acutalibacteraceae bacterium
AAGCCGCCTTAAAATAAAAGAAAGTGACCGCGCCGCAGCTATGGCGGCAGAACTCGAAAAATTTGGCATAAAGGTCGATGTGTTTGATAACAGCGTTACGGTGCACGGCGGAAAACTTAAAACACCGTGTAAAACACTTTGCGGTCACAACGACCACCGCATCGTAATGGCGCTGTCGCTGCTTTGCAGCATAACAGGCGGCAGTATCAGTGGTGCTCAGGCAGTATCGAAAAGTTACCCCGACTTTTTTAGCAAAATAAAATCTCTTGGTATAATAGTTTTGGAACAGTGATGAGAAATGAAATTAAATGAAGTAAAAAATGTACTTATTGTAGGCTTGGGGCTTCTGGGCGGCAGTTACGCAAAGGGGCTTACCAAGAATGGTTTTGATGTAAAGGTTATAACCTTAAATCAAGAAGATATTGATTATGCCGTAAGTGAGGGCTTTATCAGCGGCGGCTCAACGCAGGTTGATGAAACGCTTATAGGTAAGGCACAGCTTATAATATTTGCACTTTATCCGCATACATTTATAGAGTGGATAGAAAAATACGGCAATCTTATAAAACCGGGCACTGTTGTAACCGATGTTACAGGTGTTAAAAGTTGCATAGTAGACAAAATACAAACTATGCTGCCTTCGGGTGTCGAATTTATTGCGGCACACCCTATGGCCGGTAAAGAGACCAGCGGTGTAAGAAATGCCGATGATGCAATTTTTCGCACGGCAAACTACATTGTAGTGCCCACCAACCGCAACACCCCTGATGCAATACGCCTTTGCTGTGATTTAGGCCGCACGCTTGGATTTAAAGATATTTCAAGTCTTACAGCCGAACAGCACGATGAAATGATAGCCTTTTTGTCACAGCTTACACACGCTATCGCAGTGTCGCTTATGTGTGCAAACGGTGACCCTAATCTTGTGCGCTATACGGGCGACTCTTTCCGTGATCTTACAAGAATTGCCAATATCAACGATGAGATGTGGAGCGAACTTTTTTTAGCCAACCGAGAGGCTTTGCTTAAAGAGATGGACGGCTATCGCGATGCTTTTGATAGATTGTATGATACTATTAAAAATGAAGACCGCGATGCTATGCGCGAGATGATGCGCTTGTCAAGCGCGCGAAGAAAAACCTTTAACAAGGGGGAAACACTAATATGAGTATGGATTTTAAACGCAAACTACCAATACCTAAAGAAATAAAAGAGCAATACCCTGTAACCGACAGTTTGGCTGCCGTAAAAGCGCAGCGTGACCGCGATATAAAGGCTGTATTTACGGGTGAATCTGATAAGTTTTTACTTATAATCGGCCCTTGTTCGGCTGATAACCCCGATGCTGTTCTTGATTATTTAGGCAGACTCAAAAGAGTTGCCGATGAGGTTAAAGATAAAATTTTAATTATACCGCGTGTTTATACCAATAAGCCGCGTACCACAGGCGAAGGTTATAAGGGTATGCTGCATCAGCCTAACCCCGAAGAACAACCCGATATGCTCAAAGGCATTGTAGCTATTCGCCAGCTTCATATGCAGGCGTTGCAAGATTACGGTTTTACCTGCGCCGATGAAATGCTTTACCCCGAAAACTACCGTTATTTGTCTGATGTTTTAGGTTATGTAGCGGTTGGCGCGCGCTCGGTAGAAAATCAACAGCACCGCCTTGTAGCAAGCGGTATTTCTATTCCTGTAGGTATGAAAAACCCAACAAGCGGCGACCTTACCGTTATGATGAATTCGATTAAAGCGGCGCAAACCAGCCATACCTATTTGTATCGCGGCTGGGAAGTCACAAGTTCAGGCAATGACACAGCACACGCCATACTGCGCGGCTATATGGATTTTGCGGGCAGAAATATTTCTAATTATCATTATGAAGATATAGCATATCTTTGTGAGTTATATAATGAATATGGGCTTAAAAATCCTTCTGTAATAATTGATGCCAATCATGCAAACTCTTCTAAAAAGTATTTAGAACAGATTCGCATAGCAAAAGATGTTATTTACAGCCGAAACCATAATGATAATATCAAGAATCTTGTAAAAGGTATTATGATTGAAAGCTACATAGAAGACGGTGCTCAAAAGGTATGTGATCACATTTACGGAAAGTCTATTACCGACCCATGCCTCGGTTGGGAAAAAACCGAAAAACTCATTTACAAAATTGCAGATACTATTGAGTAGGTGATACCAATGTTAAGTTTTATAATATCTGCCCTTTTCGGCGCAGGGCAAATTTTGCTTACCGAGCAACTTGTTTTAGCTGTTAATGTGCGTGACAGTAAAAAAATATTTTTGTTTTTTGCCGTAAAGGTTTTGCTGTATGCTTTAGGCATAGGTCTGCTTGTAACAAAATTTGTATGGCACTTAAGCCTTGTGCTATGCGGTTTTGTTACAGGTGTGCCAATAACGGCAATAGCGCTGTTTGTATATAAAACTATATATAAAAAATAAAATTAAAGCCTTTATTATTCTGCCATCATAAGTTCATTTTGCTATTTTAAACTTTTTAAATTTTCTTATTTGCAATTGACTTTAATAACTCAATATTGTAAAATAATACTGATATAAAATATGCAGTTTGGAGAGTTGATTATGAAACCTGTTTATAAGCGTGTTTTACTTAAATTAAGCGGCGAGGTTTTAGCAGGCGAAAAAGGCACCGGCATTGACTTTGACAAGGTTGAAGAAGTTTGCAAAAGCATTAAAGAATGTGTTGATATGGGCGTGCAAATCGCCATTGTTGTAGGCGGCGGCAATTTCTGGCGCGGCAGAAGCAGCGGTAAAATGGACCGCACCCGCGCTGACCATATGGGTATGCTTGCTACAACAATTAATTCATTGGCGCTTTGCGATGCACTTGAGCAATTAGGTATTACCGCGCGTGTGCAAACCGCTATTGAAATGCGCCAGATAGCAGAGCCTTATATCCGCAACAAAGCAACCCGACATCTTGAAAAAGGCAGGGTAGTAATCTTTGGATGCGGCACGGGTAATCCGTTCTTTTCTACCGATACAGCGGCAGCGCTTCGCGGTGCAGAAATAGGTGCAGATGTTATATTTAAGGCAACCAATGTTGACGGCGTTTATGACAGCGACCCAAAGACCAATCCTAACGCTAAAAAATATGACACTCTTACTCATCACGATGTTTTGGCAAAAGAGCTTCATGTTATGGACAGCACTGCTGCCTCACTTTGTATGGATAACGGTATTGAAATACTTGTGTTCAATCTTAATGATCCGCACAATATTGTCGATGCAATGCTTGGCAAAAATATTGGCACAATAGTTAAATAATTTTACAGGAGGCTTTTATGAACGAACTACTTAAAAATACCGAAGAAAAAATGGGAAAATCTATTGATGCACTTGAGCGCGAATATAAAGCGGTAAGGGCAGGCAGAGCTAATGTAGGTGTGCTTGACCGCGTTATGGTTGATTATTACGGTGTACCTACCCCCATTCAGCAGATGGCGGCTGTGTCTGTGCCCGAAGCACGCACACTGCTGATTGCCCCTTGGGATAAATCTACCCTAAAAGATATTGAAAAAGCTATCCTTACATCTGAAATAGGTATTAATCCACAGAATGACGGCACAAGCATTCGTCTTAATTTTCCTCCTCTTACAGAGGAACGCCGTAAAGAGATAGTTAAAGACATTCGCAAAAAAGGCGAGGATGCAAAGGTTGCAGTTCGCAATCAGCGCCGCGATGCGCTTGATAAATTAAAGTCTCTCAAAA
>JBJFGD010000116.1:0-3742 GCA_051892355.1 Acutalibacteraceae bacterium
AAAACCTTGCCACATTTCAGGCGGTAATTTAGATGTCTGATGCACCGCGTTTGAAGTAGTGTATCTACCCGATATAATAACGCCGTTTTGGTTATAATAGTTACCCCAATTAGTTTTAAAAGAAGCAAAACGGTCTACAGCATAAAATAATGATGCCGCATATGCATTAACATCATCAGGGTGATTACCGAATGCCCCGCTTAAATACATTTTTACAAGCGCGCTTGAATCGCTGTCATAATCCGGAAATGAAACCGTTTTACTTGCAATACCGTTTTTTAACAAATTTTGCGGTAAAAGTTCAAGCTGTGTAGACTTTCCGCTGCCGTCAAGACCTTCAATTACAATAAGTTTACCCATTGTTTTTCATTTCCTCATAATATGCTTTTATCTCTTTAGCCTTACCGCAGCTCATTTTACCCTCGGGGCAAGCACCGTAAAGACACGGCGGTCCTGCTTTTTTGAAAAGATTAGGCGCTACTTTGCTGACTAAAGCAAGCATTTGATTTGCAACCGACTGAATTTCCCACTGGGCACGGTTGCAGCAACGGTGACGGAAAAAATTATGTAATGACCGTGCGTTCATAGTAACTACCATTTTGGTTTCACAAGAATTAGGCAACACAAAGCGGGCATCTTCAATAGCCTTTTTAGAAGCAAGGCGCGCAGCGGTCTTTTCATCTTTGCCGTCGGCAATAAATGTTTTTGTATGCTTTTCGGTAAGTATTTCGGCTATTTTGTCATAAGCCTCTTGTGCCTTACACATAGACTCTTCATAAATTTTAAGTGCCTCTTCATCTGCCGCAATTTCGGGCGGAGTAACAAATTCAAAAGCACCTTCTTTTACATAACGCTGACTTTTAACCGAATAAGATGCCATTCTATGACGGGTCATCTGTGCCAAAAATGCACGCGATACACCTTCAATACCAAAGGTGAAAGATGCGTGTTCTATGGGGCTTTCATGACCTATTTCAGAAAGCATTTCTACAAAATCAGCAACTTTTTCATCTGTAAGTCCGTCACGCAAATCAGCAATGGTTGATGAACTATAGCACAGTTTTGCAGCTGAAGCCACCGTCTTTTCAGGGCAAGGTGTATAAGCGAGTAATGTTACAGTAGGCATATTCAGACATCTCCTAACATGTTTTTACAATTTTATATACTAAATAATTATATCATAAGTCACAAATAATATCAATTAAATTTTATGTTATTAGTATAATTTCAAAAAATGTAAATTTTTTTGAAAAAAGGTCTTTTTATGTTAAAAAAAATGTGATACAATATAAATGAAAAATTAAATATTCTTGCGGAGGGATATCATATGTCCAGTATCAACTTTAAACACACACCCTGCGGTGATCTTGCAATCATCAGCATGCGCGGCTGTGAAGACATATCTTCACAGGTTGACTTTTATCTTAAACAATGGCGCGGTACCGAAGAAGACCAATCTTTTGTTATAGATGCCAACTGCCCGCGTTTTGGCACAGGCGAAGCAAAAGCAGTTCTTCATCATACAGCTCGCGGTCTTGATGCTTTTATTATTTGCGATTGCTTTAATTATAATGTTACATATAAAATGTACGGACAAACAGTTCCTATGAGCCCCGATGACCATTTTCAAGATTTAAAACGCATTATTGCCGCCTTTGGCGGTAAGGCTCGCCGAATTACTGTAATAATGCCTATGCTTTATGAAGGCAGACAGCACCGCCGCACCACGCGTGAGTCTATGGACTGCGCAATGGCATTACAAGAGCTTGTATCTATGGGTGTAAAAAACATTATTACATTTGATGCACATGACCCCCGCGTTAACAATGCAATTCCGCTTGACGGTTTTGATAATGTACAAGCCGCTTACCAAATGATTAAAGCCCTGCTTCGCAGTGTGCCTGATGTTAAACTTGACCGCGACCATACCATGATTGTATCACCCGATGAAGGCGGTATGGGCAGATGCATTTACTATTCATCTGTTTTAGGTCTTGAACTTGGTATGTTCTATAAACGCCGTAATTACTCGGTTGTTGTAAACGGCCGCAACCCAATAGAAGCTCATGAGTTTTTGGGTAACGATATCACAGGCAAAGACTTGATACTTGTTGACGATATGATTTCAAGCGGTGAATCAATGCTTGATATAGCAGCAAAGCTTAAAGAAAAAGGCGCCGGCAGAATATTTGTATTTTCTACCTTTGGTCTTTTTGTTGAAGGCCTTGAAAAGTTTGATGAATATTATAATAACGGTATTATTAATAAGGTTTTCACCACTAATCTTATTTATCAAACACCCGAACTTCTCTCACGAGAATGGTATTGCAGTGTTAATATGTCAAAATATATAGCACTTATTGTTGATACTCTTAACAAAGATGATTCAATCAGCAAATTGCTTGATCCGGCAGATAAGATTAAATCAGCCGTTGCAAAGTATGAAGCTGAAAATAAATAATTATGTATAAAAAATCAACCCTTTTGTCGAAAAAGGGTTGATTTTTTTTAAATAGATGATATAATAGTTCACATAAATTTAATAATTGCTATATGATGCTTGCAGGAAATGACTGCAAAGTCGACCGAAGGAATAACACTCTCAGGTGCCGTTAATGGTGAAGACTGTAAGCGGATAGCACTTTGGAGAATCTTGATTAAATTCAGGTGCCGAAGGGGCAAAGCGTAAAGCGCGTAAATCTCTCAGGCGAAAGGACAAAGTTTTAAAACTGCTTTTAGTAGTAAGTTTGATGTTTTGTTATTTTTGTCGAGTCGCGCGTTTGGCGTGGCTCGATTTTATTTTTACAAATTTTTTAAGGAGTTGTCGGAAAAATGATTTTTGACAAGATTGCCGAAATTAACGGCAGTATCAACGGCGTGGTTTGGGGCGCTTTGGGTCTTACCCTGCTTATTGGCACAGGCATTATAACCACCATTTGCACAAAAGTGTTCCAGGTTTCGCACATAGGCCTTTGGTTTAAGAACACCTTGGGTAGTTTGTTTAAGAAAGATGTTATCAAGCACAGAAAAGAAAAGGGCGTTATTTCTCAGTTTCAGGCGCTGTGTACCGCGCTTGCCGCAACGGTAGGCACAGGTAATATCGCCGGTGTTGCAGCAGCTATTTGCGTTGGTGGCGCAGGCGCAGTATTTTGGATGTGGGTTGCCGCATTCCTCGGTATGATGACCAACTACTCTGAAAATGTTTTGGGTATATTCTTCCGCCGCAAAAATGAAAACGGCGAATGGTCAGGCGGTGCGATGTACTATTTGCAAGACGGTCTCGGCAAAAAGAAAAACTGCAAATACATAGGCAAAGTTTTGGCTGTTTTGTTCTGCATATTTACAATGCTGGCTTCTTTCGGTATAGGCAGTATGGGTCAGGTAAACAAAATTGTTGCCAATGTTTCTGCGGCATTTAATGTAAAAGCACTTTCAAGCATCACCGTATTCGGCGGTATTTCACTTTACAACATAATTTTAGGCGTTGTTATTATGGCTCTTACCGCTGTAATCACATTAGGCGGCGTTAAGCGTATTGCAAATGTTGCTGAAAAAATTGTACCCTTTATGGTTGTTTTATTCGTTCTCGGCAGCCTTGTAATAATAGGCATCAATTACGCAAACATAATCCCAGCTTTCAAAGCAATCTTTGTAAACGCATTTAAACCCGAAGCCTTTGTAGGCGGTGGCTTGGGTGCTGTAATTATTGCAATTACCAACGGTTTCAAGCGCGGTGTGTTCT
>JBJFGD010000117.1:0-2328 GCA_051892355.1 Acutalibacteraceae bacterium
AAAATCACGGTACTATAAGTACCGTGATTTTTTTAACATATTATGTACTATTAGATTTTTTCTGCAACTTCAAATACTTTTGCAGGAAGTTCGCTTTCATCGCAAGAAACTGTGAATACAAATTCAACATCGTCAATCTTTGAAAGTCTTTCAAGGAATGCGGCAAGCTCATCATAATTGCGTGAACCAATGCGCAATGTAGCATCGCCGAAAATGTGTGTTATGTCATTGTTGCCGGCCTTTACGCCTGCAAGCATGCCATAGTATTCATCATAACCGCAGATTGAGAAATCATCTGCATAAATAAGACGGGCCTTATGACTAACGGAAAATGTAAGTGTGCCGCCCTTTTCTATACAAACAACATTACCAAGGCTGGTTTCTGCAGCAGAATTTACCATTTCTACCAAGCGTTTGGTTTTGCCTGCACCCTTTTTTCCGACAATAAGTTTAATCATATAAAACAACTCCTTTATATTACCGCGTATGCGCGGATATTTACTCTTTTATTTTGAAAGTCTTGCTTCAAGTTCTGCCTTCATTTGCTCATAACCGGGCTTACCAAGCAAAGCAAACATATTCTTTTTATAGCTTTCAACACCGGGTTGGTCAAACGGATTTACACCAAGCATATAACCCGATATAGCACATGCCTTTTCAAAGAAGTATATAAGTCTGCCCAAGTTTTCTTCATCGGCTTTGTCAACCTCAATTACAAGGTTAGGCACGCCGCCGTCAGTATGGGCAAGAACGGTACCCTCAAAAGCCTTTTGATTAACATAAGACATTGTTTTGCCCGCAAGGAAGTTAAGGCCGTCGCCGTCATTATCTTCTTTTTCAATAACAACATCACTGCCGTTATCGCCAATGATTACAACCGTTTCAAACATAAGTCTTGAGCCGTCTTGAACAAATTGACCCATAGAATGCAAATCGGTTGAGAATGTAACCGATGCGGGAAACAGACCCTTGTTGTCTTTGCCCTCGCTTTCGCCGAACAACTGCTTAAACCATTCTGCCATCATTGTAAATCTTGGCTCGTATGATACCAATAATTCTATTGATTTACCCTTGCGGTAAAATGCATTACGCAAAGCCGCATATTGATAACAGGGGTTTTTATCAATATCATCTATATTATAATCTTTAGCCGCCTGCTGTGCGCCTGACATAAGTGCATCTATATCACAGCCTGCTGCGGCAATAGGTAAAAGGCCAACGGCTGTAAGCACTGAAAATCTGCCGCCGACATCATCGGGCACTACAAAGCAGGGGTAGCCTTTTTCATCGGCAAGCGCTTTTAATGTGCCGCGAGCCTTGTCTGTGGTGCAGTAGATGCGTTTTGCAGCCTCTGCTTCGCCGTAGCGCTCTTCAAGCAGCTTACGAAATACACGGAATGCAACCGCAGGTTCGGTGGTGGTACCTGATTTTGAAATAATATTTACAGATACTCGTTTGCCCTCGCAGATTTTAAGCAGGTCTGCAAGATTTGAACCGCTTATGCTGTTGCCTGCAAAATAAATTTCGGGAACACCGTCACGAATAGTATTGTAGTAAGGTCCTTTTAAAAATTCAATAGCGGCACGCGCGCCCAGATATGAGCCGCCTATACCTATAACGATAAGAACATCGGTGTCAGCCTTGATTTTTTCAGCGGCTGCTTTTATGCGTGAAAATTCTTCTTTATCATAATTATAGGGTAAATCAACCCAACCTAAAAAGTCATTGCCCAAACCGTCTTTTTGATTAACGGTGTTGTGTGCGGCTTTAACCTGACTTACAAGCCCTTTTATATCATTTTCACGAATAAAATCTTTTGCATATGAGCTGTTAAAATTTAGTGACATCTAATCAATCCTTACCTTTTTATTGCAGATAAATAAAATTTATATTGCTTTTTATTTATTTTACATTATTTTATGCACTTTTGCAAGTATATTGCTAAAATTTAAAAAATATTTTATTTAAACAGTCCGTCTATCACCCAAAACAGTGCGGTTAAAAAAGTCATCTTGTCTACACTTTCTGCGGCGGTGATGTTAACACTGCCTATTTGTTCATCATTGTTATAAAAATCAACTGTGCCCAAAACATCGCCCTCTTTAACAGGAGCAGTCACGCTTTCGGGTAAATTCAACTTTTGTGTAACCCCCGAAGCCTCGCTTTTTTTAAGCAAAAGACAAAAATTTTCTTTTGCCTGTATTTGGGTTTGCGGCTGTACGCCGCCTTTTACGCTAACAGCGGCAATGTCGCCAAGTTCGGGAACAATATCACTGTATGCATAGTTTGCAAAACCGTAATCAAGCAACTTTTTAGCACCGTTAAATC
>JBJFGD010000117.1:2428-3699 GCA_051892355.1 Acutalibacteraceae bacterium
CTGTATGCATAGTTTGCAAAACCGTAATCAAGCAACTTTTTAGCACCGTTAAATCGGTCGGCCGAAGTTTCGCCCGCCATAATTACGGCGACAAGGCTGAGCCCGTTTCGTTCGGCTGTAGCCGAAAGGCAATAACCCGCACCCGATGTTGTGCCGGTTTTAAGACCTGTTGTACCCTCGTAAAATCGAACAAGCTTATTTGTGTTAACAAGCTCGCTTTCGCCGTCGCGCAAGGTATCCATCCAAACAGTAGAGTAATTTTTAATTAAATCGTGCTTTATAAGCTCGGCTGACATAATGGCAACATCGTGTGCGGTTGATATATGACCGTCAGCATCAAGGCCCGTAGCATTTATAAATTTGGTATTTGTCATACCAAGCTGTGAAGCCCGTTCATTCATCATAGATACAAAGCCTTCTTCACTGCCTGCAATTTGCTCGCCTAACGCTACGGTGGCATCGTTTGCAGAGGCAATAACCGCCGCTTTTAGAAGGTCGTCTACCGTCATGCTCTCGCCGGGTTCAAGCCATATCTGTGAGCCGCCCATACTGCAAGCGTGTTCGCTGGCGGTAATTACATCTTCAAGCGATAATTCGCCGCGGTCAACCGCTTCCATAACAAGCAACAGCGACATTATCTTGGTAATAGATGCAGGCGGCATTTGCTCGTCAGCGTTCATTTCATAAAGAATTTCACCTGTGTTGACTTCCATAAGTATGGCAGACTTTGCCTTTATGTCAAGCTGTGTTCCTATTGCGGCATCGGTAACAGTAGCATCAATGGGAATTTCAATATCGGAAATATCACATTCGCTTGACACAGTTGCGGCGCCGACTGACAAACACATACATATCGAAAGGCTTAAAACAAGCCATAGACTTGCAAGTTTTTTAAACATTTTCATAAAATTTACCCCCTTGTAAACAATAATATGCTCGAGGGTTTTAAAATATAATACCACCCCTTTGGTCAGCGCAAAGGGGTGGTGTAAAAGATTTTTATAAAGATTGATTCTTAATCCACTGTTCTTTTGTTAAATAAGTGAAATGTTCTGTGCGAACATCGCCCATCAAAGCGCAGGGTTTGTTTTTTTCGGTATGATGATAGGTAAAACCGCACTTTTCCTGACATCGTTTGGATTTTTCATTTCCGTCATAATAACCGCACCACATCGCAGTGCAATTCAGGTCTTCAAAGGCGTGTTTTTGAAGCGCCTTTACCGCTTCGGGAATATAACCGTTTCCCCAAAAAGGAACGCCTATCCAATAAC
>JBJFGD010000118.1:0-3697 GCA_051892355.1 Acutalibacteraceae bacterium
CGGGCAGGGAATATTATTTTGAAATCTCTTGATATGCGCCTTCAAAATCACCCTCTTTAATTTTAGATATAAAATCGGGGATATGAATATTTACAGGACAGCCGTTAACGCACGGCTGATTTTTACAATTCAGACAACGCTCTGCTTCGGCAATTGCGATTTCCTCAGTGTAGCCAAGTGCTACCTCATCAAAATTATGTGCACGAACTTGCGGCTGCTGTGTAGGCATCTCGTGTTTTTTAGGATTTATAGCCATTATGATTTTTCCTCCTTATGCCTTTTTAAACAGATTGCAGGCATCATCATATGCGTGATGTTCAAAATCTGAATACATGCGTCCCCTTGACATTGCCTCATCAAAGTCTATTTCATAGCCGTTAAAGTCAGGACCGTCAACACAAGCAAATTTTGTAACCTTTTTACCATTCTGATTAAGGGTGAGTCGGCAACCGCCGCACATACCCGTGCCGTCAATCATAATCGGGTTCATAGAAGCGGTAACAGGTGTACCGTAAGGTCTTGCTGCTTCAACCACAAACTTCATCATAATAAGCGGGCCTATGGTGATTATCATATCAAACTGTTCGCCTGCTTCAAGCATTTCGGTAAGCGGTACGCAAACATTACCCTGTCTGCCGTAAGAGCCGTCATCGGTCATAAGGTGAAGTTTGTCAGAGCAAGCTTTAAATTCATCTTCTAAAATAACCAGATCTTTATTTCTAAAACCTATAATGCTTGTAACTTCTGAACCTTGGTTGTGAAGTGCTTGGGCTATAGGCATAGCTATTGCACAGCCAACACCGCCGCCTACTATACAAACCTTTTTAAGACCTTCAATATGTGTTGCAACACCTAAAGGACCGACAAAATCTTGTAAGTATTCGCCCTCTGCTTTATGGTTTAACTTTTCGGTAGTAGCACCGACAATTTGGAAAATGATTTTAACAGTGCCGTTTTGGGCGTTAGTTCCTGCAACGGTAAGCGGAATACGCTCGCCCGACTCATCAACACGCAAAATGATAAATTGGCCCGGACGCGCCTTGTTGGCTACAAGCGGAGCCTCAATTTCCATTTGCGTAACGGTTGGGTTAAGTTCCTTTTTCGTTACGATTTTGTACATATATTTATTCTCCTATTCAAAAATAAGGCGGCCACTATAAGCGGCCGCCTTACAAATAATATGTTATATAATATTTGCCGCTAAACAACTATTAGAAATCAACTTCGGTATCATAGTAGCAGCATTTAAGAAGCTTTTCCATTTCCTCAACAGAAGGCTGACGGGGGTTAGAGCCTGTGCAAGCATCAGCAATTGCGTTAACAGCAATGTCATGAAGTCTTTCAAGGAATACTTCTTCAGGAACAAAGCCTTGCTCTGTCGGGTAACTGTCAGCACCGTAGTTTTTGATGCAATGAGGAATATTGAGGTCATCGTTCATCTTGCGCAGATATGCTATAAGAGCTGCAACCTTGTCATCGTCAGATGCGTTCTTGTCGGCAATACCCATGTAATCAACAATAACACCGTAACGCTTTTTAGCAGTTTCGTCTTTGGCATTAAATGCGATAACTTTAGGCAGATACATAGCGTTTGCAGCACCGTGAATAATGTGTGCGCCGCAGTCTGCAAAAGCGGCACCTGTTTTGTGTGCCATAGAGTGAACAATACCGAGTAAAGCGTTAGAAAATGCCATACCTGCAAGACACTGTGCATTGTGCATACGGTCGCGAGCAGCCATATCGCCATTGTAAGACAGAACAAGATCGTTCATAATCATTTCAATAGCGTGTATAGCAAGCGGATCGGTGTAGTCGCAATTTGCTGTAGAAACATAAGCTTCAACAGCGTGTGTCATAGCGTCCATACCGGTGTGTGCAACAAGCTTTTGAGGCATAGTCTCAGCAAGTTCAGGGTCAACAATTGCTACATCCGGAGTGATTTCGAAATCAGCGATAGGATATTTAATACCCTTGCTGTAATCAGTAATTATAGAGAATGCTGTAACTTCGGTAGCAGTACCTGATGTAGAAGATACAGCGCAGAAATGAGCTTTTTTGCGAAGCTCGGGAATACCGAATACCTTGCACATATCTTCAAATGTGCATTCGGGATATTCGTACTTAATCCACATAGCCTTTGCAGCATCAATAGGTGAGCCGCCGCCTATAGCTACTATCCAATCAGGCTGGAATTCAAGCATTGCATCTGCACCGCGCATAACTGTTTCAACCGAAGGATCAGGTTCAATACCGTCAAAGATTTTAACTTCCATGCCGGCTTCTTTCAAATAAGCCTCTGCCTTATCAAGAAAACCAAAGCGCTTCATAGAACCGCCGCCAACACAGATGATTGCCTTTTTGCCCTTGAAAGTTTTTAAAGCTTCAAGAGAACCTTTACCGTGATAAATATCACGGGGAAGAGTAAAACGTTCCATAAAAATAACCTCCTGAAATATGTTTTTAATAAATAATTTCTATGAGATTATTTTATCAAATTAATTAGAAAAAAAGAATAATTAACTTTGATATGTCGAGTTATCAAAAATGATAACTAAAGTGATTCGACAAAATCTTTGACATACAGCAATATTTAAATTATAATACAAAAGCTTTTTAGTGTCAATAATTTTGATTTTGTTTTAAGTAGGTATAAATTGTTAAAAAAACAAAGACCGACATTTAAAAATCGGTCTTTATTTTTAATTTAATACAGTTTTAAATCCAACCATAGATTTTCATAGTGCATACGAACTTCTTCGGAAATATCGTGGTAATATTCATTTTTTGATAAATCCGTATCTTCAGGATATAGAATTTCGTTTTGATAATAACAATAATCGGGATTTTCAACAACTGCGGTATTGGGTGATGCATAACCTATGTACTCTGCGTTTGCAAGGGCAATATCGGGCTCTAATAAAAAATTTATATAAAGCATAGCAGCTTCATAGTTATTTACGCATTTTGGTATACATATAGAGTCTATAAAAATATTTGTGCCCTCTTCGGGATAAAAGAAACGCAAATCTTCGTTAACCTCTTGCATAACAAGAAAGTCACCTGCATAGTATGGGCCGATTGCGGCTTCGCCCGTTTCAAGCTTGCCGTATATTTCATCCATAACATATGACTGCAAAATATCTTTGCCTTCTTTAAGCAGCTCGGCGGCTTTGTCCCACTCTTCAAGATTGGTAGAATTAACGCTGTAACCAAGCAGTTTTTGTGCCGTCATAAAACCGTCTCGCGGGTTGTTAAAATTAAGCGACATATTGCGGTATTTTTCATCCCAAAGCGCACCCCACGAATGCTCGGGCTCGTCGATTAAAGCACTGTTATATATAATGCCGACTAAACCCACATTATACGGCACACTGTAGCTTTCATCAGGGTCAAAATAAAGACCTTTATAACTGTCGTCTATATATTTGTAATTTGACAAAGCGGCAGTATCAATAGTAGCGAGCATATCTTCTGACTTCAGACGCGCTATCATATAGTCTGACGGAATAATAATATCATAACTTACACCGCCGTTTTTAAGCTGTGAATACATAGTTTCGTTACTTTCAAAGGTGGTATAGTTAACCTTAATACCCGTTATGCGTTCAAACTCGCGGTTTACATCTATGCAGTCATCACTGCCGTCAGAAATGTATTCGCCCCAGTTATAAACATTAAGCTCGGTGCCTGCCAATTC
>JBJFGD010000119.1:0-3697 GCA_051892355.1 Acutalibacteraceae bacterium
TATCGCCTTTTTTAGAAAATATTGTTTTTGGCTCATACAATAAGCGTTTTGACGGTGACAGTAAATACGAATGGCTTACCAAAGACCGTGACATTATTGAAAAATATTCTAAAGATAGGTTTTGTACTTTTCATTTCACAGTATCTGCTATGCATGACCTTATAAAATTGATGAAAATAAGCAACAGCAAAAAATGCTTCAATGATACAAAAAACGATTTACCTATACTTATAATAGCGGGAGATATGGACCCCGTAGGAAACTATGGCAAAGGGGTAAAAAAAGTATACCGCAATTTTAAAGCTGCAGGCAAAGAAAATGTCACTTTGTTTTTATATGAAAACTGCCGTCACGAAATACATAATGACACCTGTCGCGAAAAAATGACCGAAGATATTTTAAAATTTATAGCAAAATAATTTTTTATTCTAACGGTTTTTCTTGACAAAATCGCACTTAGTGGTTATTATATATTTGTTAAAGCGATGATAAGGAAAGTAACCTTTAGCAACACCTTTTCAGAGAGTGCCCCATAAGCTGAAACGGGCATAAGGCAGTAAAGGCGAACACCACCTTTGAGCGCTGCGGGGTAACAAACCGCAGCCGTACCCGCCGCGTTAAGGCGTTAAAAGTGCCGCGTTTTTTGCGGAATGTGGGTGGAACCACGGAGTTTATATAATTATAACTTCGTCCCTGTTTTTAGGGGCGAAGTTTTTTTACTTTATAAAAATCATTTGCAAAGACGGAACTGTGGCAGAAGCCGCCCCGTATATATTCTTGGGTGCGAGGTTTCAAAAAATGTATTTGAGACCTAATATAACAAACTTAAAAAATAATAAACCCATTGATCATAATTGAAAGGATATAAATTATGAATTTTACTAATCCTAAAATAACGGTTATTACTGCCTGCTATAACAGCGGAAAAACCATTGAAACAACCCTGAAAAGTATGCTGAGTCAAACATATAAAAATTTTGAATATTTAATAATTGACGGTAAATCGAGTGATAACACTTTAGAAATTGTTGAAAAATACCGTGAACAGTTTGGAGACCGATTGCGTATTATTTCCGAAAAGGATAACGGAATTTACGATGCTATGAATAAAGGAGTTAAAAATTCAACCGGTGTTATGATAGGAATTTTGAATTCCGACGATTATTATTGCCCCGACACATTAGCAAGGGTTGCAGCAATTTATGAGCAACAGAAATATCCTTTTTTGGTGATAAACGGTGACCTTAACCGCGTTGATAGTGAAGGAAATATTGTTCATACATATCACTTTGAGCAGAAACAGGTTGATAAAGGTGAATTTTTCGGTCATCCATCTATGTTCGCGGCAAAGGCAGTTTATGATAAAATAGGTCTTTATGATCTAAGTTATCGTTTTGCGGCAGACGGAGATTGGCAGTATCGTGCGCACGACGATAAAGATGTGAAATACTTACTTTGCCCTTCGGTTTTTAATAATATGCGTGAGGGCGGTGCAACCGATGAATTCAGTTACCGATATATATGGTTTAAAGAGCGTGTGCGTATGCGTAAAAGCCACAAAAGAGGAAATTTATTGTCCGTTTATGTTACCGAAATTATTGCGCTTTTGGGTACTGACATAAAGGCAATTACGCCTAAAAGGTTACAAAAGTCCCTTTATTCATTGTATTATAAATTAAAAAAATAATATTATTTAAAGCGGAAATTTTAATGAGCTTATAGAATATATAAACAGAATAGATGCTTTAATTAAGCGAAAAAATCTTCCTATACTGGTAGACCTTTTGCTCTATTTAACTATAAATTTCAAAATAATTTTTTATTCTAACGGTTTTTCTTGACAAAATCGCACTTAGTGGTTATTATATATTTGTTAAAGCGATGATAAGGAAAGTAACCTTTAGCAACACCTTTTCAGAGAGTGCCCCATAAGCTGAAACGGGCATAAGGCAGTAAAGGCGAACACCACCTTTGAGCGCTGCGGGGTAACAAACCGCAGCCGTACCCGCCGCGTTAAGGCGTTAAAAGTGCCGCGTTTTTTGCGGAATGTGGGTGGAACCACGGAGTTTATATAATTATAACTTCGTCCCTGTTTTTAGGGGCGAAGTTTTTTTATTTTACAAAATATGAAAGAGGATAGATTTTATGAAAATTATTTACAAAGACGGAACTGTGGCAGAAGCCGCACCCGAACAAGAACTTGAGGTCATTCGTCACACAGCAGCCCACATTATGGCTCAAGCTGTAAAAAGATTGTACCCTCAAGCTGATTTTGGTTACGGTCCTGCTACTGAAAAGGGTTTTTATTACGATATTGATTTAGGTGATAAAAAACTCACCGATGAAGACCTTGAAGCCATTGAAAAAGAAATGCGCAAAATAGTAAAAGAAAATCTGCCTATTAAGCCCTACATTCTTCCCCGTGAAGAAGCCATCGCTCATATGCAAGAGCGCGGCGAAAAATATAAGGTAGAGCATATAGGTGATTTAGACCCCGATGCACAAATCAGCTTTTATAAACAGGGCGAATATGTTGATATGTGTGTAGGTCCTCACCTTTGCTATACAAAAGCATTAAAAGCGTTTAAAATTACAGGTCAGTCGGGCGCCTATTGGAAAAACGATAAAGAGAATAAAATGCTCACCCGTATTAACGGCATTGCATTCCGCACACAAGACGAGCTTGACGAGCACCTTAAACTGCTTGAAGAAGCCGAGCGCCGCGATCACCGCAAGATAGGCAAAGAGATGGAGCTGTTTATGTTCCGTGAAGAAGCCACGGGTTTTCCTTTCTTTTTACCTCGCGGTATGCAACTTAAAAATTCACTTATAGAATACTGGCGTGAAATTCACACAGAAGCCGGTTATGTAGAGGTTTCTACACCTCTTATTATGAACCGCAAATTATGGGAAACAAGCGGTCACTGGGATCACTACAAAGACAATATGTATTCTACCACCATTGATGATGAAATTTGCTGTGTTAAGCCTATGAACTGCCCAGGCGGTGTTATGGTATATGAAAACCGCCCGCACAGCTACCGCGAACTGCCTATTCGTATGGGTGAACTTGGTATTGTTCACCGTCATGAGTTAAAGGGCGCTTTGCATGGTTTGTTTAGAGTTCGTTGCTTTACACAAGATGATGCACATATATTTATGACCCGTGATCAAATAACCGAAGAAATTATCGGCGTTGTTGACCTAATAAATAAGGTATACACCAAATTTGGATTTGAATATTTTGTCGAGCTTTCTACCCGCCCCGAAGACAGTATGGGCAGCGATGAAGATTGGGAAGCCGCAACAAACGGACTTATAGCAGCGCTTAACAAGATAGGCCTCGATTACATTGTAAACGAGGGCGACGGAGCTTTCTATGGGCCTAAAATTGACTTTCATCTGCGTGACAGTATAGGCAGAACATGGCAGTGCGGCACAATTCAACTTGATTTTCAGATGCCGCAGAACTTTGACCTAACATATATTGACGAAAACGGCGAAAAACAGCGTCCAATTATGATTCACCGTGTATGCTATGGCTCTATTGAGCGCTTTATAGGTATTATTACCGAGCATTTTGCAGGTAAGTTTCCAACCTGGTTGGCACCTATTCAAGCAACGGTTATGACACTGCCAGGCACAGATGAGTCTTATGCTGAAAATGTATATAATGTTCTTCGTGCAAACGGTGTTC
>JBJFGD010000120.1:0-15171 GCA_051892355.1 Acutalibacteraceae bacterium
ACGGATTGTATCGGCAAGCTCGGTTACATCGCTTACAAAGTAGTTATGCTTTGTGATAGGCAATGTAACACCTGTAATATTGATTTCTTGAAAGCTGTCTTTACCTATTAGGTTTGTGGGCACATTACCTGTGATTGCAACCATAGGTATTGAATCAAGCATAGCAGTTGCGATACCGGTAACCAAATTTGTAGCACCGGGACCGGAGGTGGCAATAACAACGCCAACCTTGCCCGTAACGCGCGAATAACCGTCTGCCGCGTGTGAAGCGCCCTGTTCATGAGCGGTAAGCACATGATTTATACGATCGCTTGCTTTATATAATTCATCATAAATATTAAGTACCTGACCGCCCGGGTAACCGAATACATCGGTGACACCCTGCTCAATAAGTGTTTCAATAACAATTTGTGAGCCAGTCATTTTTTCTTTTTTCATATAATTCCTCCTATGATAACAAAAAAGCCCTCGATCTCTTTGTTACTGTTACTACAAACCAAAGAGACGAAAGCGTAAATTTTATAAACTTCTTCCGCGGTACCACTCTTTTTCACCCTGTAAATTAAGGATGCACTTCAGGTGCTGACACACCTTAACTCTATTACGGGAGTTACCGTCTGCATTTACTCTCATAAAATGATTTTATTGCAGCCACTCCATGGCGAGCTTCAACAATTCTGCCCAATGCCTTTCACCAACCGACATCTCTCTGTATGGACAAGCAAACCGTCTACTTTTCCACTTCATAGTGTTTGATATTGTTGAGGGTTATTATATCACTTGATTTAGTATTTGTCAACACTTTATATATGAAAAGTTTTAAATTTTTTTCATAATAATTTTTTTCACATTGACAATATAATTTTTTTGTGATAGTATGTATTAGATAAAAAATACATCTTGATTTTTAGATTTATATGAAAGGACGGTTAAAATGATTAATCAAATGAAATTTGATATTTTTAAGTCCGATTCTTTAAAAAATTTCGCTCCTGCAATTGATGTTGCGGCTTTATCTTCATTTTTTCCTATTGTAGAAAATAACTATTTCGTTTTTCCCGGTTTTTGCGATGTGCATGTGCATTTTCGTGAGCCGGGTTTTTCTTATAAAGAAACAATTTTTACGGGTTCTATGGCAGCAGCACATGGCGGTTATACTGCGGTTTGCACCATGCCAAACTTAAACCCTGCACCCGACAATGCCGAAAACTTGCACAAACAGCTTGAACTTATAAATCGTGATGCTGTTATAAATGTTTATCCCTACGGCACAATTACTGTAGGCCAAAAGGGCGAAACGCTATCTGATATGGATGGTATGACCAACGATGTAATCGCTTTTTCAGATGACGGTCGTGGTGTGCAGTCGATTGAATTAATGCGTGCAGCTATGCTAAAAGCAAAATCTTTAGGAAAAATGATTGTTGCTCACTGTGAAGATAATTCTTTGCTTTTCGGCGGATACATTCACGCCGGCGAATATGCTGAAAAACATGGGCATAAAGGTATATGCAGCGAAAGTGAATGGGGACCTATTAAGCGAGATTTAGAACTTGTTCGCGATACCGGCTGTGCATATCATGTATGCCATATTTCGTGCAAAGAAAGTGTTGAATTAATCCGTCAGGCAAAATCGCAGGGCTTAAATGTAACCTGCGAAACAGCACCTCACTATTTGATACTTGATGAAAATGATTTACATGAAGACGGTTGCTTTAAAATGAATCCGCCGTTACGCTCGCATGAAGATAGACTTGCTTTAATAGAAGGCATAAAAGACGGCACTATTGATATGATAGCTACAGATCACGCTCCGCATAGCACCGAAGAAAAAAGTAAAGGGCTCCAAAAAAGCACTTTTGGTATAACGGGCATTGAAATAGCATTTCAGTTGCTTTATACTCATCTTGTAAAGAAAAATGTTATAACTTTAGAAAAACTGATAGAACTTATGGCAATTAATCCGCGTAAGCGTTTTAATATTCCGTTTAGTAATAGCGATTACACTGTGTGGAATCTTGAAGAAAAAGTTATAATTGAACCAGAAGATTTTTTATCTAAAGGTAAGTCAACGCCTTTTAGCGGTGAAGAAGTTTACGGTCAGTGTTACCTTACGGTATGTAACGGTAAAGAAGTATACCAAAAACAGTAATGCAAAACTGATTTTATTGACGGCGTGCAAATTATTATAATATTAAGTGCATACCGTTTTTACACATAAAAAATATATTCAGGAGAAATAGAAAATGGCAAAAAGAACAGATGTAAAAAAAGTATTAATTATTGGTTCAGGTCCTATAGTTATAGGTCAGGCTGCAGAGTTTGACTACGCGGGCACGCAGGCATGCCTTGCTCTTAAAGAAGAGGGGTATGAGGTAATTCTTTGCAACTCCAACCCTGCAACAATTATGACCGATACTTCAATTGCAGACAAGGTTTATATGGAACCGCTTACTCTTGAGTATATAGCAAAAATTTTGCGATATGAGCGCCCCGATGCGATTGTTCCGGGCATAGGCGGTCAAACAGGTCTTAACCTTGCAATGCAGCTTGAAGAAAAGGGTGTTTTAAAAGAATGCGGTGTAGAACTTTTAGGCACTTCAAGTGAGAGTATAAAACGCGCCGAAGACCGTGAAATGTTTAAAGAAATGTGTGAATCAATTGGTGAGCCTGTAATTCCGTCTGAAATCACATATAGCATTGAAGAGGCTAAAAAGGCGGCAAACAAAATAGGCTATCCTGTGGTATTACGCCCTGCATTTACTTTAGGCGGTACAGGCGGCGGATTTGCTTACAATGAAGAAGAACTTGTTGAAATAGGTCTTAATGCTTTTAAATTATCACCTGTGCATCAAGTTCTTATTGAAAAGAGCGTAAAGGGTTATAAAGAAATTGAGTTTGAGGTTATGCGCGATTCTAATGACCATGCAATAACCATCTGCGGCATGGAAAATATTGATCCCGTTGGTGTGCATACAGGCGACTCTGCAGTTGTAGCACCTATTTTATCACTTAACGACCACGATTTAAAAATGCTTAATGACAGTGCAATCAAGATTATACGCGAGCTTAAAATCGAGGGCGGATGTAATGTTCAGTTTGCACTTAACCCGTATTCAAGCGAATATTATCTTATAGAAGTTAATCCTCGTGTTTCGCGTTCTTCTGCGCTTGCTTCAAAGGCAAGCGGTTATCCAATAGCGCGTGTTACAGCCAAAATAGCTTTGGGTATGGCACTTGAAGATATTCCCGTTGCGGGCGGTACAGCCGCTATTGAGCCAAGTCTTGATTACATTGTAGCCAAGTTTCCGCGTTTTCCGTTTGATAAATTTGCAGATGCGCCTAATACGCTTGGCACACAAATGAAAGCAACTGGCGAGGTTATGGGCATAGGCTCAACACTTGAAGAATGCTTGCTTAAGTCGGTGCGTTCGCTTGAAATCGGTGTGTGCCACTTCCATATTGCTAAATTTGACAATATGACTGATGATGATATTTTTGATTATATTGCTGAATTTAAAGACGATAACATCTATGCTATATTTGAACTGCTTCGTCGCGGTACAAGCATCGAAAAGCTACACACGGCTACCAAAATCACACCGCTGTTTTTAGAAGCTTTTAACCGTATAGTTGAAATGGAAAATCTAATTAAGAATAATGTTGGCGAAGTTAAAACGCTTAAAGCCGCTAAAATTATGGGATTTTCTGATGAATATATCGCTTTGTGTTGGAATATGCCTGAAACCGATATATATAAGATGCGTAAGAATAACGGTATTACACCTATATTTAAAATGGTTGATACCCTGCATACAGGCAAATATATTGCATATCTGTATTCTTCATATACAGGTGAAAATGAATCTCGTCTTACCGATAAGCGTAAAATTATTGTATTGGGTGCAGGCCCTATTCGTATAGGTCAGGGTGTTGAGTTTGACTATTCTACCGTTCACGCTGTGCAGACAATTAAACGCGCAGGGTATGAGGCAATTATTATAAACAATAACCCCGAAACGGTTTCTACCGACTATACAACGGCAGATAAACTCTATTTTGAGCCACTTACACCCGAAGATGTTATGGCTATCATAGACTTTGAACAACCAGAGGGTGTAATCGCTTCTCTTGGCGGTCAAACTGCAATTAACCTTGCACAGCCGCTGATGGACAGAGGAGTTAAAATTATAGGTACTGACTGTGCCGCTATTGAGCGCGCTGAAAATCGCGACATGTTTGAAAAGATTTTGCAAGAACTTAATATTCCGCAGCCCAAAGGCAGAGCAGTTACAAAAATTGAAGACGGTGTTGCCGCAGCAAATGAGATAGGGTATCCTGTGCTTGTTCGCCCCAGCTTTGTATTGGGCGGCCGAGCAATGCAGATTGTATCTGACGAGAATCAGCTTCGCCAATATCTTAAAACTGCGGTTGAAATTGATGAAGACAAGCCCGTTCTTGTAGATAAATACATTCAGGGCAAAGAGGTAGAAATTGATGCAATTTGCGACGGTAATGATGTATTTGTTCCAGGTATTATGGAACTTGTTGAACGCACCGGTATTCACTCGGGCGACTCTATAAGCGTGTATCCTACATTTAGTATCTCTGATAAGGTTAAGGGAATTATTCTCGGTTATGCTAAAAAATTAGGTCTTGGCATCGGCATTATAGGCCTTTACAATATTCAGTTTATTGTTGATCAACAAGAAAATGTTTATATAATAGAAGTTAACCCGCGTTCATCGCGTACAGTTCCGTTCTTGTCAAAATCAACGGGATATTCACTTGCCGATATTGCGACCGAGGTTATACTCGGAAAATCGCTTAAAGAACAGGGAATATTCAATATTTATCCGAAAGAAAAAGACCGTTATTATGTAAAAGTTCCGGTATTCTCTTTCAATAAAATTAAGGGATTAGACGCATATCTTTCACCTGAAATGAAGTCTACAGGCGAGGCAATCGGTTACGACAATAAATTAAACCGCGCGCTTTATAAAGCTTTGCAGGCATCGGGCACACATTTGCAGAATTACGGTACAGTGTTTGTAACTGTTGCTGATAAAGATAAAGATGAAGCCCTGCCGCTTATTCGCCGTTTTTACAACCTTGGCTTTAATATACAGGCCACATCGGGCACTGCTGAATTTCTTAAACAAAATGGAATCCGCACTCATGTTTTAGGAAAAATCAGCAGCGGCAGCGAAGAAATTCCTGATGCAATCAGACAGGGCCATATCGCATATGTTATAAATACGCGTGATATCGGCGCATCTGTTCAAGAAAGCGACGGTCAAAAAATTCGCCGTCTTGCAACAGAAAACAATGTAACAATATTCACATCTCTTGATACAGTAAAGGTGCTTCTTGATGTTCTTGAAGAAACAACCCTTACCATATCAACTATTGATTCTTAAATTTGAGGTTTACAATGAAACAAGGTGTTTTTGAAATTGCGGAAAATACCCGCCTTACAGAAAATGTTTATAAAATGCGTTTGATTGGTGATGTTTCTGACATCACATCATGCGGGCAGTTTATAAATATCAAACTTGACGGGCTTTATCTTCGCCGTCCTATATCGGTATGCGATGTTGACAACGAATCGGTTACTATCATTTATAAGGTTGTAGGCAGGGGAACCGAGCAGATGTCAAAAATGAATATAGGTGAAAAGTTAGATGTGCTAACCGGACTTGGTAACGGATATGATTTATCGCTTTCGGGTGATAAACCTTTATTGCTCGGCGGCGGCGTAGGTGTACCTCCGTTATATTTACTTGCTAAAAAACTTATAGAGCAGGGCAAAGAAGTTTCGGTAATATTAGGCTTTAATAGTGTAAATGAAGTCTTTTATGAAAATGAATTCAAAGCATTAGGCTGTAATGTAACAGTAACTACTGTCGACGGCAGTTACGGAGTAAAAGGCTTTGTTACCAATGCGTATCCTAATGACTATACTTACTTTTACACTTGCGGACCGGAGCCCATGCTTAAGTCGGTTTATAAAACCGCCGTTACAAGCGGTCAAATGAGTTTTGAAGAGCGTATGGGTTGCGGCTTTGGCGCTTGTATGGGTTGCAGTTGCAAAACAATTGCAGGTTACAAACGCATATGCAAAGACGGACCTGTAATGAAAAAGGAGGAAATTTTATGGGAAGATTAAATGTTAATCTTTGCGGAATAGAGCTTGATAACCCCATAATTCCTGCCTCGGGTACATTTGGTTTTGGTTATGAATTTGCAAAAGCTTATGATATAAACTGTCTTGGCACATTTTCATTTAAAGGCACTACAAAAGATGCGCGTTTCGGCAATCCGACACCGCGTATTGCAGAGTGTACCGCAGGCATGATAAATGCCGTAGGGCTTCAAAATCCGGGTGTAGAAAAAGTAATAAGTGAAGAATTACCCAAGCTTGCAAAATGTTTTAATAAAAAAGTAATGGCAAATATAAGCGGATTTGCAGTAGATGATTATGCATATACTTGTAATTTGCTTGATAAAGAGGAAATTGTCGGTTGGCTTGAAGTTAATATAAGTTGCCCTAATGTGCACGGCGGCGGTATGAGCTTTGGCACAAGCCCTGAAGCAGCAGCAGAGGTTGTGCGCGCTGTCAAAGCGGTTACAACAAAGCCTGTTATTGTAAAGCTTTCGCCAAATGTTACCGACATTGTGGCTATTGCAAAGGCCTGTGAAGCGGCAGGTGCCGACGGTATTAGCCTTATAAATACAATGCTTGGTATGCGAATTGATTTAAAAACACGCAAGCCGGTAATTGCAAATAAAATGGGCGGGTTTTCCGGTCCTGCAATTTTTCCTGTAGCTGTCAGAATGGTATATCAGGTGGCAAATGCTGTAAAAATCCCCGTAATAGGTATGGGCGGTGTATCTACCGCCGAAGATGTAATCGAAATGATGCTTGCGGGTGCTACCGCTGTTGAAGTGGGCGCTGCAAATCTTGTTAATCCATATGCGTGCCGCGATATAATAAATGATTTGCCAAGTGTTATGGATAGATACGGAATAAATAATTTAAAAGATATTATTGGAGTAGTGAAATAAATGGGTAAAGATGTAATTATTGCTTGCGACTTTGCAAGCGCAGAAAAAACCTTTGAATTTCTTGATAAGTTCACAGACAGAAAACCTTTTGTAAAAATAGGTATGGAGCTTTTTTATGCAGAAGGTCCATCTATTGTTAAAGAAATCAAAAAGCGCGGTCATAAAATTTTTCTTGACCTAAAACTTCACGATATACCGAATACCGTTAAAAAAGCAATGGCGGTTTTATCAAATCTTGATGTTGACATATGCAATCTTCACGCAGGCGGCACTATAGCTATGATGGAAGCTGCTATCGAAGGTTTAACTCGCCCTGACGGCACAAGACCTTTGCTTATAGCGGTAACACAGCTTACCTCTACTAATCAAGAGAGTATGGAAGCCGACCTTTTAATAAAAGAGCCTATTGACCAAGTTGTTATGCATTATGCCGCAAACGCAAAAAAAGCAGGGCTTGACGGCGTTGTATGTTCACCGCTTGAGGCCGGTAAGGTTCACGATGTATGCGGCAAAGATTTCTTAACCGTAACACCCGGTGTTCGTTTTGCTGACGGCGATGTGGGCGATCAAAAGCGCGTTATGACACCGGCACAAGCAAAGGTAATCGGTTCTGATTACATAGTTGTGGGCAGACCAATTACTGCCGCTGCCGATCCTGTAGCGGCTTATAATCGCTGTGTCGATGAATTTATAGGATAAGGAGAGAAATTATTATGGAAAGCTATAAAAGAGAGTTTATACAGTTTTTAGAGGGCGCAGGCGTTTTAAAATTTGGTGATTTTACCGCCAAAAGCGGAAGAAAAATTCCTTATTTCATTAACGCAGGCGATATAAAAACGGGTGACCAGATTTCAAAGCTCGGAGAATTTTATGCAAAAGCATATTTTGAAAAGATAGGCAATAAAAAGACCGTTCTTTACGGCCCCGCATATAAGGGTATACCGATTGCAGTATCGGTTGCTTGTGCGCTTTCTAAAAACGGTCTTGATGTTCCGTTTTTCTTTAATCGCAAAGAAGAAAAAGATCACGGCGAAGGCGGAGTTTTTGTAGGTTATAAGCCGGTAGAAGGTGAAGAAATAGTTATTGTTGAAGATGTTATCACTGCGGGTACTGCTATCCGCGAAAGTATGTCAATTCTTTCATCGCTTAAGGGCACAAAGGTTGCGGCAACTTTTGTTATGGTTGACCGCAAAGAAAAAGGTCAAACCGAAAAGTCTGCTATGGCAGAGGTAGGTGAAGAATACGGTTTCCCCGTATACTCGGTTGTTGATGTATACGATATAATTGAATACCTTGAAGAAGACCCTGCAAACCAAGAAAATGTTGACCGCATCAAAAAATATCTTGCAGTTAACGGTGCAAAAGAATAATCAACTCTTTTAAAAGGAGATACCCATGAAAAGCGTTATTGATATTTTGGATTTATCTGTAGAAGAGATTGAAAAACTTATTTCTACAGCGCTCGATATAATTGATAATCCTAAAAAATATGCACATATATGTGACGGCAAAAAATTGGCAACCTTGTTTTTTGAGCCGTCTACCAGAACGCGTTTAAGCTTTGAAGCGGCTATGTATGAACTCGGCGGCAATGTGCTCGGATTTTCTGAATCAAACAGTTCATCTGCGGCAAAGGGCGAAAGTATTGCAGATACTGCAAAAACTGTAAGCTGTTATGCCGACATCATAGCTATGCGCCACCCAAAAGAGGGTGCGGCACTGGTGGCTGCTAACAATGCAAGTGTTCCTATAATTAACGCCGGTGACGGCGGTCATTGCCACCCTACACAAACACTTGCAGATTTGCTTACTATCCGCCGCGAGAAGGGGCGCTTTGAAAATTTGACCGTAGGGCTTTGCGGTGATTTAAAATTTGGCAGAACAGTGCATTCGCTTATCAATGCGTTAAGTCGCTATAGTAATATTAAATTTATACTTATTTCACCCGAAGAATTAAAGCTTCCAAGTTATGTTAAAAAGGATGTTCTTGCAAAAAATAATATACCTTACGAACAAACCGCAGATCTTGAAGCGGCAATGCCTAGTCTTGACATCTTGTATATGACACGGGTTCAGCGTGAACGCTTTTTTAATGAAGAAGATTATTTGCGCCTTAAAGACAGTTATATCTTAACACCCGATAAACTAAAAAACGCAAAGGCTGATTTGTCTATTCTTCATCCATTGCCCCGTGTTAATGAAATAAGTGTTGCAATTGATAATGACAGCCGTGCGTGCTATTTTAAACAAGTGCTCAACGGAAAATATATGCGTATGGCACTTATACTTAAACTTTTACAGGAGGCAGGAAGTATATGAACATAGATTCTATTAGCAACGGCATTGTAATTGATCATATTACTGCCGGTTGTGGAATGCGGCTATACGAGCTTTTAAATCTTGATAAGCTTGATGCTTCGGTTGCTATTATCAAAAATGTATCAAGCAAAAAAATGGGTAAAAAAGATATTATAAAAATAGATGCCGATATTCCTGTAAATTTTGATGTTATAGGTTATGTTGACCCCGATGCTACCGTTAATATTATTAAGGGCGGTATCTTGGTTGAAAAGCGCAGCATCGGTATGCCTGAAACACTTACCAATGTGATTAAGTGTAAAAATCCGCGTTGCATTACTTCTTGTGAGCAAGAGCTTGACCACATATTTAAACTCACCGATAAAAACAATAAAATTTACCGTTGTGCCTATTGTGAAACAAAGGCATAATTAATATATAAATTTTAGTAATTTTACTATGATAAATCTGTCGAATTTTCTTGACATGAATTTGACAAAATGTTATACTTTAAATGTACTGTTTGTACCGTTCTTTGTGACTGACGGAATTGATTGTGGAGCACCACTAAGGAACAAAGATTGTATATTTAAGCCGACCGTCTGGGCACACTTGAACTATTTACAGTCCAAGTGCGCCCATTTTCTTTTAAATAAAAGTATATTTTATTCTATTTACATAGAAAGGGTTGTTAAAGCATATGAAAAAAGTCGGAATTATTATGGGCAGTGACAGTGATTTACCAATTATTAAAAAAGCGGTTGACACATTAAAATCGCTTGATATACCGTTTGAGGTACATATTTATTCAGCACACCGCACCCCTTTAGAGGCTCGCGATTTTGCTTTAAATGCACGAAACAATGGTTTTGGTGTTTTGATTGCGGCTGCGGGTATGGCGGCGCATTTAGCGGGTGCAATTGCGGCAAACACAACATTGCCTGTAATTGGTATTCCTTGCAAATCAACAAATCTTGACGGTATGGATGCGTTGCTTTCTACCGTTCAGATGCCTACAGGTATTCCTGTTGCTACCGTTGCTATAAACGGCGGTGCAAATGCAGCGCTTCTTGCCGCACAAATTATAGCCGTTGAAGATAAAAATCTTGCAGAAAAACTTGATGCTAAACGAGTAAGCGACGCGGCTGCTGTTTTAGAAAAAGATAGCGAAGTAATTACAAAGTTATAAATCTTAAATTGTTATTAAAAAATACATTAATAAATTTGTATACATTAGAAAGTGAGTCACTATGGGCGGATTTTTTGGAATCACATCAAAAGAAGACTGCTTAATGGATGTGTTCTTTGGCGTGGATTATCATTCACACCTTGGTACCAGGCGCGGCGGTCTTGCTGCATACGACAAGGAAATCGGTTTGCAGCGAAAAATTCACAGTATTGAAAATTCACCTTTCAGAACAAAGTTTGAAAGAATTTTCGAGGAAATGAAAGGCACTTCAGCAATAGGCTGTATCAGCGATACTGATCCTCAGCCTATGCTTATTCGTTCAAAACTCGGTACATATGCTATTAGCACTATCGGTGTAATAAATAATGCCGATAAATTAATTGAAAAATGCATTGATTTTCCGGGCGGTTATTTTGATGCTATGACAGGCGGAAGGGTAAATACTACCGAACTTGTTGCAGCTCTCATAAATCAAAAAGATGATTTTGCAGAGGGCATAAAATTTGCGCAAAATTCTATCGAAGGCACAGCATCAATTTTAATTCTTAAAAGCGACGGTTCGATTATTGCGGCTCGTGATAAGTTAGGCAGACTGCCCATACTTATAGGTAAAGACGATAACGGCTATGCCGTGACTTTTGAATCGTTTGCATATCAAAAATTAGGATACATCGATGAAAAAGAACTCGGCCCCGGCGAAATTGTTGAAATTAATCCAAACGGTATTATTCAGCTTGCAAAGCCCGGCACTAAAAAGCGTATATGTGCTTTTCTTTGGAGTTATTACGGCTATCCTACCGCTACATACGAAGGTGTCAATGTTGAGGCAATGCGTTGCCACAACGGTGAAATTATGGCACAGTATGATGCAAAAAACAAATCTGCCGAAAATGTTGATTATGTAGGTGGTGTACCCGATTCAGGCACACCGCATGCTATCGGTTATGCTAATGAAAGCGGCAAAAAATTCGCACGCGCTTTTATTAAATATACACCTACATGGTCACGCAGCTTTACACCTACCCAGCAGTCAGAACGAAACAAAGTGGCTCATATGAAGCAAATTCCCGTGCATGAATATATTGCAGATAAAAATCTTCTTTTTGTTGATGATTCAATTGTTCGCGGTACACAGCTTAAAGAAACGGTTGAATTCCTTTATGAAAACGGCGCAAAGTCGGTGCATATGCGCTCGGCATGTCCGCCTATAATGTATGGCTGTAAATACCTTAATTTTTCACGCTCTACCAGTGATATGGAGCTAATTGCCCGTCGCGTTATTATGGAGCTTGAGGGTGAAGAGGGATTCAATCATATTGAAGAGTATTCAAACGGCGAAACCCCGCGCGGTAAGGCACTTCGAAAAACAATATGCGAAAAGTTTCATTTTGCATCATTAGAGTTTCAGTCACTTGAAGGTATTATTAAAGCAATAGGTATTGATGAATGTGATTTGTGTACCTATTGCTGGAACGGAAAGGAATAAATTTATGCATACAAATTCTAAATCAGAGGCATACGCAGCTGCCGGTGTTGATATTACCGCAGGTTATAAATCAGTTGAACTTATGAAACAGTATATTGCAAGAACCCGTAATGAAGGTTGCCTTGACGATGTAGGCGGATTTGGCGGTTGCTTCGGTCTGCCTACCGGTATGGAAGAGCCTGTTTTAGTAAGCGGCACAGACGGTTGCGGCACTAAGGTTAAACTTGCTATTTTAATGGACAAGCACGATACCATTGGTGTTGATGCTGTTGCTATGTGTGTTAATGATATTATCTGTTGCGGTGCAAAACCCTTGTTTTTCCTTGATTATATTGCTTGCGGCAAAAATATACCCGAAAAAATTGCTTCAATAGTAAGTGGTGTTTGCGAAGGTTGTGTGCAGTCGGGTGCCGCGCTTATAGGCGGTGAAACTGCAGAACACCCCGGTATGATGCCTATGGATGATTATGACCTCGCCGGTTTTGCGGTAGGTATTGTTGATAAGAAAAAAATTCTTGACAATAATACTGTAAAAGCAGGTGATATAGTTATTGCACTGCCTTCTACCGGCGTTCATTCAAACGGCTTTTCACTTGTACGCAAGGTTTTTGATATTGAAAACTGTGACCTCAACGCATATAAAGAAGAACTAGACGGCAAAACTTTGGGTGAAACACTTCTTACGCCTACTAAAATTTATGTAAAACCCGTGCTTGCTCTTTTAGACAAGGTTAATGTTCATGCTATTTCTCATATTACAGGCGGCGGATTTTATGAAAATATTCCAAGAAGTCTGCCAAACGGTTACTCTGTAAAGGTTGATAAAGCATCTCTTAAAATACTTCCTATATTCAATCTTATTCAAAAAATCGGCAATATTTCTGAAAGAGATATGTTTAATACATTCAATATGGGCGTTGGTATGAGTATAGTTGTTGATAAAGCAGATGCAGACAAAGCACTTGAAATTTTAAAATCTAACGGTGAAGATGCTTATGTAATCGGCGCTGTTGTTGAAGGCAATGAGGGTGTTATCATTGAGTAATACTAAAAATATTGTTGTATTAGTGTCGGGCGGCGGCACAAATTTGCAAGCACTGATTGATGCACAGCATCGCGGTGAATTAGGGCAGGGTAAAATCACCTGTGTTATTTCTTCAAAAGCCGATGCATACGCGCTTACCCGTGCTGCTCAAAACGGTATAAAAACCCGCACACTTATTAGAAAAGATTATGCCGATATTGCTTCATACAGTATTGCCATGCGGGATGCGCTGTTTGAAGAAAAAGCAGATGTAGTAGTATATGCGGGTTTTATGACAATACTTGATGAAAATGTTTGTAATGCCTTTCCAAACCGTATGGTAAATGTACATCCTGCACTTATTCCGTCTTTTTGCGGAAAAGGCTATTACGGGCTTCATGTACACGAAGAAGCACTAAAAAAAGGTGTTAAGGTGTCGGGTGCCACCGTTCATTTTGTAACTGCCGAATGTGATGCAGGGCCTATAATTCTGCAAAAAGCGGTTGAGGTTATAGACGGCGATACCCCCGAAACATTACAAAAGCGAATTATGGAGCAGGCAGAATGGAAAATACTGCCAAAAGCCGTACAACTTTTGTGCGACGAAAAAATTGTTGTAGAAAACGGAAAAACTTATATTAAATAATTTGGAGGATTTTCATTATGGAAATTAAAAACCTTGAAAATGAACTTAATTCTTTAGCCTATCACGGCAGAGGTATTATGATAGGCAAAAGCGCCGACTCTAAAAAAGCGATTATAGCTTACTTTATTATGGGTCGCAGTGAAAACAGCCGTAACCGTATATTTGTAGAAGATGGCGAAGGCATAAAAACACAGGCATTTGATGAATCTAAAATGACCGATCCTCATCTTATTATTTATGCCCCCGTAAGAGTTTTAGGCAATAAAACCATAGTTACAAACGGTGACCAGACCGACACCGTATATGAACTTATGGACAAACAGATGACCTTTGAACAGGCACTTCGCACCCGCGAGTTTGAGGATGACGCCCCTAATTACACACCTCGCATTTCGGGTATTGTACGCCTTGAAAAAGGTGATATGAATTTTGCCATGTCTATTATCAAATCTGCCGAGGGCGATGCCGATTCATGCCAAAGATATACCTTTGCTTATTCAAACCCCAAAGCAGGCAAAGCAAAGTTTATTCATACATATAAGTGCGACGGCAATCCGCTTCCAAGCTTTGAAGGCGAACCCAAAACACTTGAACTTCCTGATGCAGACATTGACACAATGACCGACATTATTTGGAAAAATTTAAACCAAGATAATAAGGTTTCGCTTTTTGTAAGATATATAGACCTTCAAACAGGTAAATATGAATCAAGAATTGTTAATAAAAATATATAGGTGATTGTAATGAAAGAATTTGAACTTAAATACGGCTGTAATCCAAATCAAAAACCGGCTAAAATTTATATGAATGACGGCAGCGAACTTCCTATTGAAATTCTTTGCGGCAGACCGGGTTATATTAATTTTTTAGATGCATTTAACTCTTGGCAGTTGGTAAAAGAGCTTAAAGCCGCCTTGGGCCTTCCGGCAGTTACATCTTTTAAGCATGTAAGCCCTACTTCTGCGGCAGTTGGTATTCCGCTTTCTGACAAACTTAAAAAGGCTTGTTTTGTAGATGATATTGAAGGTCTTGACAAATCACCGCTTGCTTGCGCATATGCCCGTGCGCGCGGCACCGACCGTATGTGTTCATTCGGTGATTGGGTGGCACTTTCAGATGTATGTGATGTAACCACCGCAAAAATGATTAAGCGTGAGGTTTCTGACGGTGTTATTGCTCCGGGTTATGAACCTGAAGCACTCGAAATTTTAAAATCTAAAAGAAAAGGTAACTATAACATAGTTAAAATTGATCCTGATTATGTACCGCAAGTTCAAGAGACCAAGCAGGTATTTGGTATAACATTTGAGCAGGGCAGAAACAACTTTGAAATCAATCGCGAATTGCTTTCAAATATTGTAACCGATAATAAAGATTTACCCGAAAGCGCAGTTCGCGACCTTATAGTTGCGCTTATTACTTTAAAATATACACAGTCTAATTCTGTTTGCTATGCAGTA